>JANPDX010000049.1:0-7907 GCA_031431695.1 Dehalococcoidia bacterium | reverse complement strand
CGGCCTAACGCAGCCGGCGGGTGAGCGCGACTGTGGAAAGGTCCGGGCTGGTGGCCATAGCGCGGCGAATGGCGGCTTCGTGGCCGGAGTCGTGATGGCACCATTGTTCGAGGTACTGAACGAGCGATATGCCGAGCGGTTGGCCCCATGAATTGCGGGCGCCAGAAACAGGCAGAACAGCATCGAGGTGGGCCGGTGTGAGCCGGGTGAGCTCGCGGTACAGGTTCGCCCGGTCGGCTACTGAGGCATCAACCAGCCCGCTGGTGGGCTGCGCTTCGGCGCTGCGAATCTCGGCCGACCGATCCGCAATCATGGATTCCATGACGGCGCCGAGATGGTCTGCATCGACGCCTTCAGCTATCGCACGGACGATCAGCGTGACCGCCCGGTCAGTCAGCAGCGCATGAACGAAGTGAACGCGTGCGGACCACTCGTCGCCCTGCGCCCGGCGGCTGAGGTAGTCCTCAGGAATGACCATAGCAAGTTCAAGCAGGCCGTAGCGGCGGGCTTCAGCACGTTGTACCAGCATCCTGACGACGGGGTTCATCATTCCGGGAGCGGCCCAAGGCGAGAGCTAATCGCATCAGCGAATCCGGGATGAACCTCCGCGAAGGCTCGAAGAAGGCCGAAACAGCCGCCAATCATCATGTCTCCGAAAGGCGCCGCGTAGTAAGGCTGAAGCGAAGAATCTCGTAACTTCTGGCGCTGCGGGCCAGTGACGGAAACCATCCGAGGAAGTTCTGACGAAACGAGTGAGCGGTCGGCATGGTAGGCGCCGTGCCCTTTGCTGTCGAAGACCTCCGCATTGTCGAGTGTCCCCTGCGCGAGGCGCGTTGCGAAGCCGCTGATCTGATCCGTGCTGACTTCGCCGGTGTGGTGTTCGAACAGACTGGCGATGCTTCGGCCGCGGAGATGAAAGCCGAGCAAGTGCATGTTGCCAACGTTCAGGACGAGCGATTCGGGTGAAGCCCCCACGCGTTCGTCGTGGAGCGCGCCGAGTGCGGCCGCGGGCCCGGTATCCATAAACGCGACTGGCACGGCAGTGCCTGCCGAGGCCACCATCGCGCGGGCCCGTGTGAGATACGAGGGCAGAGCTTCGGGGCTGGAGGCGAATGCGAGGAGGTCGTTGCGGCGCTCTACGGTGCGCCGGAGGTGCTCGAAGCGGAAAATACGGTCAGAGACGCCAGGCGGGCCGGCGCCGTGGTCCAGGCAGCCCAGGGCAAGACCATCGAAGTGTGTATCGACTTCGAACGCGGCGAGGGCGGTGCGAATTGCCTCGATGTCCAGGTCCCGCAACTGGACGCGGACGGCATCGAGGCGGCGAACCTCGTCTTCGGAAACAAGCGTGACTCCGAGGGAAGTCACACGATCGAGGTCATCGTCGAGGGTGAGCGCGGCCTCGGGGGTAGCGAATGCCTTGCCTCCGGCCTTCAGGAAGTCTTCCAGCGCCCATGCGCATGGGCCCCCGCCTGCCACGGTCCCAACCAGCGCGAGGGAGCGGCCGTCCCGCATGGCACGCCGGATTCGTCGCGCGGCGATCTCGGTGGCGGAGGGCAGGATGAGCTTTTCGCTGTTCTCGACCTGGCGTTCGGAATCGAACAGGAGGATATCCTGGGTGCCGGTGCCCATATCGATCGCAAGGATGCGCATTGGTACCAGTGTAGGGTCTGCAGCGAGACGGCCGTGGAGCGGGGGCGCTGCGCCGCCGCGCATTTCGGTTACCCTAGGCAAGTACTTGCATAGTGAGGCGTGTTCGTGACTCGAAAGCTCTCCGTTGGAATCACCTGGCAGTTTGATATGAAGCGCGAGGACGCCATCGCGCTTGCAAAAATCGCCGACGAGTCAGGTATCGACTCGTTCTGGGTGCCGGAAGGGTGGGCGCGGGATGCGTTTTCGCTGCTCATCTCCATTGCCGAGAAAACCGAGCGGATAAAGCTGGCGACGGGCGTCGTGAACGTGTACTCGCGAACTCCCGGAGCGCTTGCACAGCAGTTTGCGACACTGGATGACTGGAGTGGCGGGAGGGCGGTTATCGGACTGGGAGCCTCGAGCGCGAATGTCATCGAGCAGTTCCACGGAGTGCCGTTCCAACCTTCGCTCGCACGCATCCGGGAAACGGTGGACGTGATCAACATGCTGATGCGCGGCGACAAGCTTGTGTATCACGGCAAGTGGTTCAACTTCGATAAGGGGTTCACGCTTCGATTCAAGCCGGTCCGGGAACACATCCCCATCTACCTCGCAACGCTCCATCCGAAGAGCGTGAAGATGACGGCCGAAGTGGCGGACGGCTGGATGCCCGCGTTCATCCCCCGGAGTGCCCTGAAAGGCCAGATCGACGAATTTCGCGGTTGGGCTGCGGCGGCCGGGCGGGACCCGAGTGCCCTCGAGGTCAAAGCCGGCGGCGTGACGGTGAGCAATGACCCGGCGGCTCGAGACAAGGGACGGGGATTCATGGCGTTCTACATCGCCCGCATGGGGACGTTCTACTACAACCAACTCTCCCGGTTTGGCTATGCGGATGAAGCGGCCGCGATTAAGAAGGCATTCGACGACCATGGTTCGGCAGCAGGCGCCGCCGCCATCCCTTCGGAGCTGCTCGACGACCTCGGATTTGCGGGGACACCAGACGAATGCCTCGCCAGGCTGCGGGAGGAGGCAGCGCTCGGGGTGGATGTCCACAATGTCAGCATCGATACGCAGGACCCGGTGGAGTTCGGCCGGGCCGTGGAAACGCTCCTCAGGTAAACAGAAATGTTGGCACCACATGCATCCGATTGCCGTTTACCGGCGGCTTGTTACACTCGCTCAGAATGCTGAAAAGGTTCGGTACCCAGCGGGGTGGACTCGGACGGCCCGTTGTGGCATCCGCGAGTCCTGAGAGTTTGGTAGGCTCCACAGCCGATTCCGAATGCTCCCCTGAACCAGTTGCGGCCGATGCGCCGGCCGATCCATTTCCCGAAGGTAAGCGGCGGTTCACATGGAAGCGCGCGATTCTCGTTTCGCTTGTGGTTATGTTCGCCGTGGCTGGCGCTGGCTACACACAAAAAGACAAGATCACTCCGAAAGCGGCCGACGTCAGCCGAACGGTCATCGGCGACGAACGGACGGCACGAGTCGAGGGCTGGTTTTTCAACATCGAAGACCGGATCGACAAGGCGAAGTACCGGGTACTGGGCGGCAAGGAGAACCCGTTCGCAGTCGCCGCTTTCCAGGTGCAATTCGTGCCACGTCCGGAGCCTAAAGAAGTTACGTATTACGTGGGTTCGGGTCGTGGAAGTACCCAACTGCTGACGGCGGAAGCGCTTGGTCCTCTGCCGCTCACGCCTCCGAAGACGTCATTGGTTCTCGCGGAAGGCCAACCGGGGGAAGGGGTCTGGACGACCACAGGACTGCCCCGGTCGATGCCCGGCGACATGCTGATGGCAAAGACGTTCATTCGGCCCGACAAGTCGCGGCCGTACGCTTCGGTGGGTGTGTTGCTGGTCGACTCTCGCCGCGTTCACCTGAAAATGATGGGCGGGACGGCGGAACCAGGCGGCGACCGCGGCGTGAAAGGCCCCGGGGTCATTCCCAAAGAGGACTACAAGACGCTATTGGTGGCCTTTAATGGGGGGTTCAAGGGTCCGCACGGTAGCTATGGAATGGTGGCGAACGGCAAGGAATACATGCGCATGCGCAACGGGCTCGCGACGATCTGCGTTTCGAAAGATGGCAGCATCAAGATGGGCGAGTACGGTCGCGATTTTTCGTGGGACGAGAATGTCGCGGCATGCCGCCAGAATGTCATCCTGATGGTGGACAAAGGCGAGATCAGCAAGCGAACGACAGAAGGCAACGACACCTGGGGATATGTAAACGTGAACTCTTCGGAGTTCATCACCTGGCGGTCGGCCATTGGTGTGACCAAAGATGGGAACCTGCTGATAGCGGCCGGAAACTCGCTGAGCGCCGACACGCTGGCCAAGGCCATGCACGCGGCGGGTGCGTACATGGCGATGCAAATGGACATCAACGCGCCGTACATCTGCACCGGGCTGTTCTTTCAACAGCCGGACGGTTCGCCGAAGGGTGAGAAGTTCATGGATACGATGGCCCCCGCGGCCTCGACCTTTCTGAACACGCGAGAACGGGACTTCCTCTATCTGACGCTCGACGAGAGCCGCTACAAATAGGGGATAGAGTCCAGGCACTGGCGGGTCAGGGGAAGGTGTGGGCGCAAGCGCCAACTGCGAGCAGCCAGTAGGTTCGGTTCGGTTCGACCTGAGTCAGTTCCTGGAGATTTGCGGGGAGATCCCGGATCCATGAGCGCCATTCGCCCTCCTCGTACCTGTAGATGGCACGGAGGCAGGGCAGGTGCGCCGAAAACGCGGCAACCGGGGCAGCGGGGAGGACGAGCAGGTTCCAGCCGCGCTCGAGCAACACGGGGTACTCGGGAAACGGCGATGGCGTCGGGATCGGAGGCGGAGGGGTAGCGGTAGGGGTAGCACCGGCAGAGAGCGGATAGAGCGCCGTGAGGCCGGCGATGTCATCGCTGGCAAGCTTTCGAGAGACACCACGATATTGGTAGTACATGACCGCATCGGCTTCGTCGGCCGTGCATGGGCCAAACGGTACGGGGCATGAGTGTTCGAGGCCCGCGACGTGTCCCAGTTCATGGAGGATGACGGTGCGCCAATCGACTACGGTACCGACGCCGAGCTGGTCGGCGGCGGCCGGGTTGCTGTTCAGCACCATATCGACTTCGTGTGCCGCGGACTTGGAAGTGATGCCGAGGACGCAGCCGCTCGCACAATCGAGCGAGGCCCAGGAGATGACGTTCTCACCGTCCGGGCCAAAGTCGAGGATCGTGGCGGTGTTTTCCGTCACGCCGGCGTAGTGGAAGCGGAAGGACGACGTGGCCACGTTTGACCAGGCATCCAGGCCCGCGACGATGACCGGCGGGCCGACGACTGGTGGAGCGCCGGTCGGATTGTAGGCGATATCGACCGGGATTTCCGATGGGAGCCACGCCCAGGTCCACGGCCTCCACTGGGCCTCGACGGGCACCGGTCCGGGTTCGATGACCTGAGCGCCGGGCGCCACCGAGCGAAGGGCTGTGACCGCGGCGTCGTGTGCTTGGGTGTCCGAATCAGCGAGTACGTCGAACCGCAGGCTCACCAGAGTCCTGGCCGGGGTGCTGACGGTCAGCGTCACCTCTCGCACTGATGGACCGCGCGCCGTGGCGGCGCCCCTACCGGCGGAGAGGCTCAGGAGGGCGATGAGCCCGAGGAGCAAGGCGACAGCCGGCACCGTGTTTCGGGGCATTCAGCAAACCTCTGGATGAAGCATCGCCTGAGCCGGGCAACCGGGAAACTGGCAAGACACAGACAACCCCGGAGTCGGCGGGGTTGTCGTGGTCGGTCGTTTACCGGGAGCTATGGCTTGAACGGCACGGAACCAGAACCGGTGGCGATAAACCAGTACGAGAGACCCTGCTTGAGCACTGGAAGAGTGTTCAGGACGGAGGGCGCGCCCGGTACGTAGCGACTCCATTTGCCGGTCGCAGGGTTCCACGCGTAGACAATTCGAAGGTTCGGCACTCCAAGGAGAGCGATAGCGGGAGGGGTATCGACACCGGGCCATGCGATCAGGTTGGTGCCGGGAGTGATGGGCAGCGATGACCCTCCAGCACTCGGTGGAGGGGTTGGCGCTATGGTCGATGGCGGAGCCGGGGTGTTGGTCGATGTCCCTGTCGGGGTGGCCGAGGCGGCACCGGTGGCTGTGGGTGCGGGCGTGCTGGTCGAGAGCGGTGTGGGCGTGCTGGTCGGGAGGGCGGTCGGGGTACCACCAACGCCACCCTGGGTTGGCGTCGGGGTTGGCGTCGGCGTTGGCGTCGGCGTGCTGGTTGGCAGGGCAGCCGTGGGGCTGCCGCCGGGCGTGTTCGTGGCCCCCGGAGTGTTTGTCGCCGTTGGCGTGTTCGTGGCCCCCGGAGTGTTCGTCGCGGTTGGAGTGTTCGTGACCGAAGGAACGGGAGTGTTCGTTGGGGTGTTGGCAGGCGTATTTGTAGCGCCGCCGCCAGTGACGCCGTAGATCGCCTTGATGCCGTCGACATCGTCCTGATCAGGGGTGCGCTTGTTGGTGCCGGTCGTGTAGCTCGGGTACATGACGGCGCCATTCTGGGCGGAGTGGCTGAGGCCAAGGGCGTGCCCGAACTCGTGGAGGGCGACGCTCTGGAGGTCAACGTTGATCGAACTGCCAGTTGACCATGTCCAATCGGGGTCGAACTGCATGTCGAATTCGACGGCTGCTTTCCAGGGGCTGCCGGAGCTTGAGAACCAGGAGCAGGTTACGGCGAGGACGGAGCCAGACTGGGCGCTCCAGCCGACCGTGTTAACACCATCGGTGCCGCCGCCGCAGGCGCCCGTACCCGCGCCAGACGCTCCGCCGCCGGAGAAGCTGAACTGAGCGCCCTGCTGGCCCCAGGTCTGGGCGCCGGCCTGGATCGCGGAGAGTGCCGTGCCCGAGACCCCG
The DNA here is from genome assembly GCA_031431695.1 of Dehalococcoidia bacterium. Taxonomy (GTDB): domain Bacteria; phylum Chloroflexota; class Dehalococcoidia; order Tepidiformales; family Tepidiformaceae; genus Amarobacter. The sequence goes on along the minus strand of JANPDX010000049.1, from coordinate 1,394 downwards.
GCAGCGGCGCCGGCGCTGTTGTATCCCCATGAAGCGCTCCCGGACATCCATTTGAAACCGGTCGTCGCGTACTGAGCGCTCACTGAGTCCGGCGGGATCTCGATTGCTCCAGGAAAACGGGCGAGCATTTCGGCCTGAGCGATTGCCGCGGCCTGTTCGAACGTGCCATCGCCCTTGTCAACCATGAAGAACTCGATTTTGACCGTGAACCACTCGCCATCCTTCGGCATCAGGAATACGGTTTCCACATCGACGAAGCGTTCGGCGGAATCGGCTTTTGCGCCGGTTGGGCCAAGATAGACAGAGGCGGCAAGGCCCCAGCCCAACAGGCCGAGCGAAACGAAAGCCATGACCACGCGCCAGGCGTTCGACTTGGGTGGTGAAAACAGCGGGTAGTTCATGACCAGTCCTTCCCCCGTCCCGCCTGGTGCGGGAGACACAACCTCTTCTAAAAACAGTCGGCAGCGAGAGGCGGCGAACGCACCACCGGCGGTTAAGCCGGGGCGGCCATTCAGGTGGAGGATTCGTGGACGTGTACGATTCGGGAACAGCAGACACCGGAGGGCTTCATGCGAGTAGGGACGGTTCGGGAGCGAAAAGACGGCGAGCAGCGCGTTGGGTTGACGCCGGAGGGGGTGTTCGCGCTCACCTCTCACGGCCACGAAGTCCTGTTCGAACGCGGGTGTGGAGAAGGTTCGGGCCATGCCGATTCGGCTTACCTGGCCGCGGGCGCGAAAAGCGTGGCGACCGGGAACGAGGTTTGGGCCGCGGCCGACCTCGTCGTGAAAGTGAAAGAGCCGGTGGAGAGCGAGTACTCCTACCTGCGGGCAGGAGGTGCGCTCTTTACGTACCTGCACCTGGCGGCGGAACGAGAACTTACCGAGCGGCTGCTGGCTTCAGGGTGCACTTCACTGGCCTATGAACTGGTCCGGAGGCCAGATGGATCGCTGCCGCTCCTGGCCCCAATGTCGCAGGTAGCCGGGCGGATGGCCGCTGAGATTGGCGCCCACCTGCTCAAGCAACCGGGACCGGGAAGAGGAAAACTCCTTGGTGGAGTAGCGGGCGTGCCCCCGGGGAAAGTGGTCATCATCGGTTCGGGGACCGTTGCCACGGCCGCGGCGCGAGTACTCATGGGATTGGACGCACGCGTGACCGTAATGTCGCGCGACCTGGCGCGGCTGACGTACCTGCAGGAGAACTTCGGTGGCCGAATCGCGACGCGAGTTTCCTCGCCACAGGGTGTGGCCGAGGAGTTGCTCGGCGCCGACCTGGCGATCCTCTCCGTGCTGGTGCCCGGGGCGGCCGCGCCGAAGGTGGTGACGCGAGCGATGGTCCGTTCGATGGGGCCCGGCGCGGTGATCGTGGATGTCTCGATTGACCAGGGTGGGGCAAGT
>JANPDX010000048.1:0-2632 GCA_031431695.1 Dehalococcoidia bacterium | reverse complement strand
TGCGATGAGCCGTATCGCCAGGTCATCGTTCGCGATCCGATCGGCCAGCGCCTTTTGGATCGCCTCGACTTTCCTGGTGACCCCGATGTAGCACTGGCTGTCGCCGAGATTGCCGACGACACCCCAGACCGGGTCGTGAATCTTCGTCGGATCCTGTCCTAGAACGCGTGCTGTTCCGACACGCTGCACGTCACGCCCGGGGTTCCCGGAGACGAAAGGCTGCTTCGAAGGTGTGCTCATGAGACGGACATGTTCGGCTATCTGGGGCGGGGCATCAATTAGCGGACAGATCGGGACCTTGCCGCCCCTGGCAAGTTCGACTGGCTAGTGGGTTGTTGCGAGCAACCCTCCGGACGTATTCTGTTAAAGGAGCCACTATGCGCCGAACCAGCTTTGCGAACATGCCATGCTCTGTCGCCCGCACGCTCGAAGTCGTCGGGGAATGGTGGACCATGCTCGTCATTCGCGAGGCGTTCAACGGCGTCCGCCGGTTCGATGACTTCCAGGGCAACCTTGGCATCGCGCGAAACGTACTGGCCGCGCGCCTGCAAAGCCTCGTCGATAGCGAGGTGCTTGAGCGCCGCCAATACCAGGATCGCCCGCCCCGGTGCGAATACCGTCTCACCCAAAAAGGCCGGGATCTCTACCCCGTACTCATCGCCATGCTGACCTGGGGCGACAAATGGATGGCCGGCGAATCGGGCCCTCCGATGAAGCTCACGCACGAGTGCGGCCACACCCCGGATGCGGCGCTCGTCTGCCGTCACTGCAAAGAAGAAATCGACGCCCGCCAGATGACCATCGAGCGCGTAGGCCGCTAACGTCCGGCCCTTTTACACCATCGGCCAGGGATAATGCCTCGCCTGTCCGGGCACCGGGTAACGCCTGTCTCGCAGCAACCCCTCCATCCGGTGCAGCAAGGCTACCGACTCGTGTTCGGGCAAAAGAGCGAGCAGCGGCTTCGCCTCATCCGTCTCGGCGGCAATCGCAAGCCCGGCTTCTTCAAGGTCCTCGAGAAACGGCTCGGGGATTTCGTCTCCCGCCCACTCCCAGATAACCGACCGGAGCTTCGGCGTGGGGTGGAAGCACAGCCCGTGGTCGATCCCCCAGATGTGGTCGCGTTCGTCCAACAAACAGTGGCCACCTTTGCGGTCGGCGTTGTTCACTGCCGCGTCGAAAACACACATCCGCATGAGCTGCGGCAACAGTTCTTCCCGTTCACGCTGAACGAAAAAGTGCGCCTCCGGGTCATGGCTGACATAAAGCTGTACTGACCCGGGACCGTGCGGCCCGTCCCGGATCACCGTGGGCGGGATGAAATCCCAGCCCAGCAATTTCGCGAACTCGTACGCGGCGGCTTCGCGTTTGTAGAGGTGTCCATCCGGGAAGTCCCAGAGCGGAGATTCCCCCTTGTGCGGCTTGTAGATGGCGCCAAACTGTTCGTCGTTCACGCAGAGCGTCGCCTGGTAGACATAGTTCGAGGAGTACCAGACCGGGCGGCAGTCGAGGAACTCGGCATCGCCAAGGAGTTGCTCCGCGCCCGCGAAATCGACCGGGTCTGTCATCGCTTCGAGCTTACCAGAGGGGCGCGGGCATCTGCCGCAAAGAGGCCTGTAGAATCTCACCCATGTACCCACTCGAAAACGATGAACTGGCTTTCAACCTTGGCGAACTGCTCGTCGCTCGCGGCGAGAAAGTCGCCGTTTCCGAAACCACAGCCGGCGGACTCATCAGCGCCCGCATGCTCAGCGTGCCTGCTGCCTCGCGCTGGTTCGATGGTGGCATCGTGCCCTACGCCGGGGCGCAACGCTGGGAACAACTCGGATTGGACCGGGAAATCGCCCGCGAACACGGCTCGGTCAGCCCGCAATGGGTGGCCGCAACCGCCGAAGGCCTGAAGAAGGCCATGGGCCCGGCATGGGCCGTCGCTGAGAGCGGCATCGCAGGCCCACAGGGCAGCCGCCGCTCGCCGAAGCCCGTCGGCTCGGTCGTCATGGCCGTCACAGGCCCCAACGGCACCGTCACGGAGGAGCACGTGTTCCCGGGCTCGCGAGTCGAGGTCATGATGCGCATCAGCCAGCGCGTCCTCGAACTGCTCACGGAGCAGGTGAAGGCCGCCGATTAGTGCCAACTCACGCGGACTTCGCCGACTCCATACCCGATATCCTTGGGCGCTACGGATACTGGCCCAACGGCGACCCGCAGCCAGTCACCGGCGGCACGTTGAACTGGAACTTCAAGGTGGACTCCGATGGCGGGCCCTTCTTCGTCCGCCGCTATCGCGACGACCTCGAAACGCCGCGCATTCGCGGAGAACACGACCTCGTCCGTTGGGCCGCCGACCGCGGCGTACCGATCCCACTCCCGGAAGAAACACCCGACGGCCAGACCATCGTCGCCATGGCTGAAGGCCGCTGGGCAATCTTCCCCTGGATCGAAGGCGAAGTGCGCGCGCGCGGGTCACTGACACCAGCGCAGGCGTGCACACTCGGCGCGCTGCATGGGTTCACGCAGTCCGTGCTTGCGGAACATCCCGAAAGTCGAACCGCAACCATGTCCATGACCTGGGACAAAGACCAATCCCTGGGCTACCTGGGGCGCATCGCACGTGCCGCGTCGGAAGCAGGCGCCG
>JANPDX010000047.1:0-5834 GCA_031431695.1 Dehalococcoidia bacterium | reverse complement strand
CGACGAACTCGCGGTCCGCATCGACTTCTTCGGCGACGAAGTCGAGCGCATCGTCGAACTCGTCCCGCTCACCGGAGAAATCCTCGCCGAACACGAAGACATGGAAATCTTCCCCGCCAAGCACTTCGTAACCACAGCTGACCGCATGGAACAGGCGATCGTGGGTATCGAGAAAGAGCTCGAAGAGCAGCTCGAAATTTTCCGCAAGCGGGGCAAGATCCTCGAAGCCGCACGCCTCGAAGAACGCACCCACTACGACATCGAGTCGATGCGCGAGACGGGCTATTGTCCCGGTGTCGAGAATTACTCGCGCCACCTACAGATTCGCGAACCCGGCTCGACGCCGTGGTGCCTGCTCGATTACTTCCCCGACGATTGGCTCGTTTTCGTTGACGAATCACACAACACGCTGCCGCAGGTGCAGGGCCAGTTCTTTGGCGACCGCGCCCGTAAGGAGACGCTGGTCGAGTTCGACGATGCGCTCGACTTCGTCGCCGAAGAAGTCGATGCGGACCGCGAGTTCGTCGTAGCTGGGGAGGATCGTGAGTGAATCGCCGCGCAGGCGGAACTTGCCCCGGACGACGTTCATGTCATTCCGCTCGTACTGCATCGAAACCATCTTGCGGATGGCGTCCTGGCGGCTGAATTTCTGGCCCTTCTTAAACGAGAGCACGAACTCCGCGTACTGGTCGGGTTCGCCGAGGCCGTAGATACAGCTCACACTGGCAACGATGATCACGTCCCGCCGCGTGAAGAGTGACCGCGTGGCCGCGTGCCGCAGCTTGTCGATCTCTTCGTTGATGTCCGCGTCTTTCGCGATGTAGGTATCGGTGCGGGGGATGTAGGCCTCAGGCTGGTAGTAGTCGTAGTAGCTGACGAAGTATTCGACGGCGTTCTCAGGGAAGAACTCTTTCAGCTCGGAACAGAGCTGCGCGGCAAGCGTCTTGTTGTGCGCCAGGATGAGTGCGGGCCGACCAGTCTGCTGGATGACGTTGGCCATCGTGAAGGTCTTGCCCGAGCCGGTGACGCCGAGGAGCGTCTGGTAACGGTCGCCGCGATTGAGGCCCTCGACCAGCTGCTTGATGGCTTCGGGCTGGTCGCCGGTAGGGACGTAGTCGGCGACGAGGGTGAAGTTCGCGGGAGCGAGAGGCGGTAGAGCAATGGCCATTGTTCGAGTGTAGCGGATGGAGGATGCGGCTCGGGGAAGATTCCGCGTTAGCGGAGGACCTCGGCGGCAGCGCGAAGGCCCGACCGATAGGCGCCCGAAACGGTGGCGGGATGATCCCGGTCCGTATGCTCCCCCGCGAAGAACAAGCGAGTGCCCTCGGGCTTTGCCAGGGCTACGCGGTCGGCCGCGCTGCCTCCCACTCCGACGTGGGAGTACGACCCGAGCGAAAACGGGTCCTTCGACCAGCGGGTGACGAGCGCGGAAACCGGCTCGGGCGCATCCTTCCCGAACATCAAACGCATCGCCTGCATCGCCGATGCGACAACGTCGGTGTCGCTCCGCGCTTCCAGCGCCCGTGCGAACGAGCCAGAGTTGAACCACAGGAGGATCGGCTCGCCGAAGAGCGTGTTGTAATCCAGGGCCTCCGACCACGCGGGCTGGCTCGCGTCGATGTAGTTGATGTACTCCGTCTCGCCGGGCCAGAAGGCCCGCGGGAACTTCAGGTAGAGCTTGTCCAGCGCGTCCATCCCGAGGTGTCCCAGCGCCGCGCGCCGCGCCCCCGAAAGCTCCGGAGAAAACTCCACGGCGCCAGATTTGAGGACGCCGAGCGGGAGCGTCACCACGACCCGGTCAGCGGTCACCACCCCGGACTGGGTCACAACTCGGACGCCATCCGGACCGTGTTCAATGCGCCGGACGGTCTCCGAAAGCCGGATGTCGAGGCCCTCCGAGAGCGCGTTGACGATCCGGTCGTAGCCGCCCGGGAGCAGGACGTCGCCGCCACGGTCTTCCGCCTCGTCGTCCCAGTGGTAGAGCGAGAGGGAACTCGCGTCGGCCGCGTAGTCGGATTCCAGGTACGCGTTCACGAGGAAGTCAATCTCGCGGCGAGCCGCTGCATCGAGTCCGTCGCCCGCGAGGACCAGGTCTATGCCCTGCTGAAGCGAGATGTCCGGCTCGTCATCCTCAATCCGGGCTTCCCGCAATTCCTCGATCCGCGTTTCGAGAGATTTGAACCGTGCGTCCAGCTTGCGGACCTCCGCCCTCGAAAGCAGCTTCCCATCCGGACCGCGGTACGAGCGCGAATCCTCGTTTGAGAGAACAAACTTCATCCCCAGCGAGCGGGCGAAATCGGCCAGTGAATTGGCTTTCGGCCCGTGGATCCAGGAAGCGCCGAGTTCGATGGGGATCGGCGCGAAGGAGCGCTCCGTCCAGATGCGTCCACCGATGCGGTTTCGGCCCTCCAGAACAAGGACGCTCCCGCCGGCTTTCGCGATTGCCCTGGCTGCCGCAAGGCCCGAGACGCCCGCGCCAACGACGATGGTATCGCCCGCAGCCCCGCCCCTGGCTACTGGCAAGTCGTCAGCGCCATCGTCCTCGCTGCACCCGGGGAGGGCGGCGACACCCACCAGGGCGACGATACCGGGAAACAACTGCAGAAGACGCCTGCGTGACCACGAATCCACGCTTCCCAGCCTACCAGAGTGCCCCATCGATAGCCCCGGCGAAAACCCCAAAACGGACAGTGTCGCACCACCGCCACCAGCACTAACGACGAGGAGGCGAACCCTCCGAAAGAGCTTCGACGCTCGCCAGCAGGCTGACGGCGTCGCGCGAAGCGTCCTTCCAGTTATCACCCCCTTACCGAAGGCCCAACCCGGCGCGCGGTATCCGTCGCGGGTCATCGAAACGTTGAGACGGCCTCCGCCTACGAACCGAGCAGCGCGGCCGAGCAGCGGGAACTCGAGGCCGCAGCGAGACTCCTTTATGCGTAGGCCTCCAAGAGCTCTCGGTCGGGCGTATGGTGAACCTGAACACAGGAGGTGATCCGATGGGTGAGAAAGAGACCGCAGGCGCCGGGAATGACGCTGCCAAACTGGCTCCGGACAAGAAGAAGGACGAAGAACAGGCCTACGTCCGGGACGACAATTCAGAGGCCGAGCGAACGAAGCCCATGCACGAGACTTCCATGCCTGCCATTCGGAATTTGCGCTAGCGCCGTCAACCCAAAAGGGCAACGTTTGGAGACTGCTGACACTAGGCTGGCAGCAGTCGCAGGCAGCGCTTCATCCCCACTCACCCTCGAGGGGTACTCTCACGAGAAGAACGACGACGGGAGGATAGGATGGCCGATTTCAGTGGAACGGGTTCCAACGAGGATCCATGGAAGATCAAAACACCAAGCGGCGGGGCAGAGTTCATCGCCTACAAGAATCCAGCGCTGGCCCCGGCAGCACTGGTGGTGAAGGCAGGCACAACCGAACTCCGCTACCACCTTCGCTGCATCGAGGATCTGCACACGATGCTCAAGGCCCATGGAGAGTGGATGCTGCTGGGCAACGCCGATGAGCAGAAGCCGGCTGCTCCCGGCACGGTCGAGGCATGGGCGCGCTCGGAATCGAACCCGGTAGGTGGGTGGTATGGCCTACGGAAGGGCTATCGCGGGCGATTTGGGATGTACCTACCCCCGGTCATGGCGGCTCTTGGGCTGGCTGAAGTCGAGAACTTGCCACGCAACAACCGGATGCGCGCGCTCTAACTCGAGCTATTCAATCTTCATCCCAACGGCCGCCGGGTCACCGGGGGGGTAGCGAAGGTCGAGAGACTCGAGCTTGTCGACGAGCGCGCGGGCCACAATCACGTCGCGATACCACTTGTGATTCGCGGGGACCACATGCCACGGGGCCGCATTGGTGTTACAGCGAGTCAGCGCATCTCCGTAGGCATCCATGTACTCATTCCAAAGTTTGCGGTCATCGAGATCGCCCAGCCGAAACTTCCAGTGCTTCTTCGGATTGTTGATGCGTTCCTGTAGCCGGAGGCGTTGTTCGTCCTTCGAAATGAGCAGGAAAAACTTCAGCACCACGGTCCCGTGGCGGGCCATGTAGTCCTCCCATCCATTGATATCGTCGTACCGCTTTTCCCACGTATCCTTCGACACGATCCCTTTCACGCGCTCGACGAGCACTGATTCGTAGTGCGACCGATTGAAGATAGTCAGGTGGCCCTTCTCAGGCGTGGCTTTGCGATACCGCCAGAGGTAGTCGTGGGCGAGCTCTTCCGGCGTCGGCACCTTGAAGCTTTCGACCCGGCAGCCGATAGGACCAACCTCCTGGAAGACACTGTTGATCGTGGAGTCTTTGCCGGCCGTATCAATAGCCTGAAGCACGACCAGCACGGCGAACCGCGCGTCGGCGTAGAGCACGTTCTGCAGTTCATTGAGGCGCATTCGCAACGTGGCGATTTCCGCTAACGCGTGCTCCTTCGTCATATCGCCGGTGTTGCCCGGATCGTAGTCACGCAGGTCGATGTGCTTGCCCGGATCGACAACGATTTTCTGCCCGTTTCTTCCGTTACTCATTTGGGAAGTCTATCCCTCGTCCTGGCGCGCAGCCCGGCGTTGCCGCTGTGCTTCCGGGAGGGCGTCCTCGAAGTGGTCTTTCCAATCGGGGTCGGGCGTTTCACAACCGGCCTGGGGCACGAACACGCTGCGTTCGACCATCTCCATTTTGTGGATGTAACGAGGGCAGTTGGGGAAGACCTCTTCGGCTTTCACCCGGACGACGAACTGAGCCTCCGGCCACTCTGGCTTCAGCGGGTCATCAAAGTCCACGCTGGCGGTGCCGTTCAGCCGCATCCGCCACTGGCTCTCGAAATCGATAAACAACATCCCGACCTTCCCGGTCTCGATGATGTTGCCAGTGGTGAGGTACTGGCCATTGCCGTCGTAGTTCGGGAAGGCGATCGTGTGCTCGTCGAGGACCTTCACGAAACCCTGGTCGCCGCCCTTGTAAGAGCAGTCGAGCCCTCCATCGGCGCCCTGGCTGGCGATGAAGAACATGTCCATGCGTTCGATGAACTCCTTGTCGCTGTCAGTCAGCCGGTCGTGAATCGTGCGCCGCGTTATCTGGTCGGCGAGACGCCGGGTGTCGAAGCGATCCTGTACCTCGCGTGAGCCTTTGCCGTGTTCGAATGTCATTGGGCTACTCCTTGCTTGCGCCGCGAACAGCGGCTCTACTTGTGGCACCAAAGTCTACTCCCGAGGAGAACCTCCCATGCCAAGCCGCCGCGGCTCCATCGCCCTGACCGACGCCGAACAGGAAGCGTTCATCACTGAGGGGTGGACCCTCCAGGTCGCATCCAACGGGCACCACGGGTTCCCGCACCTCGTGGCCATGTGGTACGTCGTCGTCGACGGCAAGATTTGCTTCACGACGTTCGGCAAGAGCCAGAAAATCATGAACCTTCAGCGCGATCCTAAGATCACCTGCATGCTCGAATCGGGCAAGGGCTATGCCGAACTCAAGGGGCTGGTCATCGATGGCAACGCGGAACTCGTCGAGGACAACGCGTTCACGGCGAAGGTGATGGGCCTTGTCGGTTCGAAATACAACGGCATCCCGATCCCGACCGAGACGCCGGAAGCCGCCCTCAAGGCGGCGAGCAAGCGCGTCGTCGTGCGGGTCAACCCGGTCTCAATTTACAGCTGGGACCATTCCAAGTTGGCGGGGCGGTATTAGTATTTCACTCTGAATGCGAGCCCTGGTTCGCGGCGGCCGGCCCATGGGATGAGGGCGGGTTCGTAGTCGCGCCCCTTTGTGGGCGCTGGCGGCATGCCGCCAAACGGGTCTTCGCCTTCAGCCACGGGGACCGCCGACCAACTTTCGCA
>JANPDX010000046.1:0-7267 GCA_031431695.1 Dehalococcoidia bacterium | reverse complement strand
GTGGGGGTTGACTTCCCGTTCGAGCACTTTCAGGGCCAGGTCCTGTTCGAGGGAGCGGCCATCCTGCTCCAACAACCAACGGTCGCGAGCCGAATCCGGCAACTTCAACAGGGTTGCATCTATCTGATTGAACGTCTTGCTCTCGGCCTGGATGCGTTCGAATCCGTCACGGTAGGCAGTCATCATCCGGCCGCCCTTGAGGTGGACGGTATTCAAGCGGATGCCCTTCGGCAGGTACGGGACGTCGTAGGTCTCGCAGTCCGAGATGAGCAGGATCTCGGTCGGCGGCGCCTCGCCAAGGTGCTCAAGGGTGTTGTAGTTGTCCAGTGTGCGGATATCGCCGACCGCCGTATCGAGTGCGACCTTGATGTCGGTCGCGCCATCGGGAGTGACCTTCAGGACGCGTTGGGCGAGGGCGGCGAAGTCCTCGATCGACTTGCAATCGCTGCGATGGTGGACGGTGTTTCCGAAAGTTCGCAGGTAGAGTTCGGCGCCCTCCTCCACGGCGATGAGGAGGTAGGCAAGCAACAGCGCCTTGGCGAAGGTTTCCTTGTTGGCATCGCGCATTGAGTTTGAGACATCGAGCAGGGCGTAGACCTTCTGGCGCTTCTTTCGGCTTTGCCCACCGGTCGGCACGCGGACTTCGATGATCTCGTCGTATTCCTGTTCGGCGGGGCCGGACTCGATGTTGTAGAGCCCGTTGATGCCGCCGCTGATAAGGCGGAAGTCGAAGAGTTCCTGGGATATGGAGCGCAGCATCATGTCGGGCAGGGTTACCTGCGGGAAGTCCGTCAGGTTATGTAGCGGCTGCACCTGTGTATCGCCGGTGACCGGGTAGACCACACGCTTCTTGCGCTCGACACGGATTTGGGTGGTGAAGATGGGCTGCACCGGCCTGGCCAGTCGCATTACTTCGTCGGGGATTTCGACGCCGGGGACGGACCGGTTGAGCAGGATATTGCGCGCTATTTCCAGGATGCGGAGCCACTCGGGAGGCATCTCTCCAACCGTTTCGCCGACAAGGTCGAGGATGCGCCACGAGCGGTAAAGCCCTTCGAGCTCGGCCTTCAGGGAAGCGGGCTCGGGCGGAGCCGGTACCTCAGACATTTGCGTGCTCGAGGATTTCTTCAAGGATCTCTTCGCGCAGTTCGTTGACGCGGCCGTTGGGGATGTCCCGGCTCTTCAGGGCATCGACGAAGGTTTCGTAGCCAACATCGTGCCAACTGCCTTTGCCAATTAACGAAAGAAAGAGCCGCACGACACGGCCATGTGACGGTTGGGATTCGAGCGGGGTGCCGTGTGCGAACCACCCGAAGGTCTGCGCGATGGTAGTGAGCTCGTTCACGGTCTGCAGGTCCGAATCGGTGAATGAGGCGAGGGTGGTGTGGATGGCTTCGGCGAAGGTGTCTTGCGCCGGATCCGGGATGGAGCGGTCGTTGCCGGGGATAGTCGTGAGGACAAACCGGAGCGAAAACAGGTCATCCTTGACGACGGCGCCGCGGTGGTGGAGGAGAGCGGAGGCGTTCATGACATCACGGCAAGCCGCCTTTGTGCGGGGACTGACGTAGGAATCGGCCGGATGGAATCCGTTCTGGGGAGGGATGTGCCGTAGCCGGGCATCTTGCAGCCGCATGAAGGTTTCAATGAGTTCGTTCTTCAGGAAGAGGAGGTCGTGCGTCGCCTCTATGCCCCGCTCGGGGTGGGCTCCCTGGACGATATCGGAAAGCTCGCGGAGGACGTGGAGCGGGATCGGGTGCTCGGGTGGTTCGGGGTGGCCATGGTGCTTTGCGTACGCGAGGTCGATGAGAATGTCGTTCATCGTGTCGCCATGGGGGTCGATCGAAGCCTTAAACATGAAGCGATCAAGGATGGGCTCGCTGATGGCCGAATACTTGAGGTGATTCGTCATCGCCAGGGCTGAATGGAGATTCGCGGTCTCTTGCTGTTCGCCCTGGGTAAAGCGGCGCTCGTTGAGGATGCCAAGCAGCGCCTCGAGGACGAGGTCGTTCGCGTTCATAAATTCATCGAGGTAGGCGAAATCCGCCGTAACCAGCGAGTGCGATGTGTCGTGCCAGATCTTGCCTTCGTGAAACTGCTTGAGGTCCAGGCCGCCGAGGATGGTTTCGACGCGCGTGCCCTGGGTGAATTGAGCCTTGAAGGTGACACCCTGGAAGTGACCGAAGACTGTATCGCCGTAAAGCGACTTGCCAGTCCCGGCGCGGGAAACGAGGAGTTGGTGGCGGCGGGAAAGCAGGGCAAGCGCTGTTTGTTGCAGCAACTGCATGCGCCCGGGCACTGCTTCTCCCACATCGAGCAATGCGGCTTTGAATGCCTCGACGGCCCTGGGCACGTCCAGGTCGCCGCCCAGGTAATGGAAGGGGCGGCCGTCGGCCGGCGTTAGAAGGTGGTGTGCATCTCTCACCGGGAGAACCTTCCCCGCATTCGCGAGACTGATCCGATTAGGGATTGACCGGGGGACGGATCGTCCCGGTCGATACCTTCGATTTACTTAGTCTATAGAGGTTGGGGGCGACCGTGGAAGTGGGACTTCCGGACGGGCGGAGTACACTCCATCCACGGAGGATGCCTTCATGGATACTCAGATCGCCGAATTGCTGGTCTCAAACTCGCCGGATGCAGTGATCTTCGCGGGGACTGATGGCCTCATCACCGTCTGGAACCCAGCGGCCGAGAAGATTTTCGGACATACAGCGGACGAAGCGATCGGCCAGAGCCTGGACCTGATCGTTCCGGAGAAGTTCCGCGAAGCGCACTGGAGCGCGTTCGACCGCGCGCTTGAGGCTGGCCGGACGAGAGGCGACGGGACGCCGGCAATCACCCAGGCAACGCGCAAAGGGGGCGACACGATCTACATCGAGGTTGGCTTCAGGCTTATCCTCGGCGCGGACGGCGCTGCCATAGGCGCGATGGCCTCGGCTCGCGATGCAACGGAGCGGTTCACCCGGGACCGGGAGACACGGCGTGAACTGAAAGAACTCAGAGAAGCGGCAAAGACGTAGGTCGAAAAAATGGCGATTCGCGACGCGTACGACCGCGAGTTACCGGAGCGCATGGAAAAGTCGCTCTGGTAGAGGGCGAGGCATCGACGCTCCATGCCTCTCTCGATGCATGGAGCGAGGACGATTTTTATTTTGCCTTGGGTTTGATCGTCTTCTGCGGGGCTGGGCCGCCGGTTTTTGGCATGCCCTTCATAGGCGGCGGTCCGCCGGCGCCCACCTCCCCTCCTCTGCACCGCCGCGCGATCGCCTCTGCTAATCGCTCCATCGGGCTCCATCCTTCAGCCGGTCTCGCGTTCAGCAGCTACACCCTACCTGAGAGCTGGACCCCTCTAACCTTTCCATGAATTCCTGAGACGCCATACCCGAAAGCCATGTATTGCTAAAGCAGGAAGATATCTTCTAAGATACGCCTGATCCCACTATCGGGACTCGGAGGAAGCACAATGTCCACTCGAGTTTCCAGCGTCAGCACAAGTACCCTCAGGCGTGTCCTGATCTGGGCGGTGGCCGCAATCGGCGCACTAGCGTTCTCGATGGGAGGGACGAGCGCGGCACCCCCATTTCCGACCGGGCCTGAAACCACGCCGAACGGGAAGCCGGTCGACCTCGTGTGTGAGGAGCTCGGGATCCTAACAGTCCAGTTCTATACGCGAGGCGAATGGTTCCATGCGGCGGAGCCGCGGCTTGTCGTCGATGGCGTGGGTGTCCTGGTCGCATACAGCTTCTACTACAAGAGTGCCTACACCGACGGCACGACCGACGTCGACATCGCGTGGGCCAAACCGGCGCCTGCCAATGGGCGTCTCGATACATGCCGCATGACAGTGTCGGACTCGTGGGGATCGTTCACTGCGACCTACGGCATGTCGTACACGCCCAAGGCCGCTAAATAGCGCGGGTCAGCTTCACGCTCCCGACGCCCTCGCACGTCCCGGGCGAACCATCTCAACTGCCGACAGCGGGACAGATTCTGTCGGCGTTGAGCGACTGCCTGGTGTTTGGCGGCGACGCGTACGACCGCGTGTTGCCAGGGCGCATGGAAAAGTCGCTCTGGTAGACCGTCGGAGGCGTCGCCGGTCCTCGACTCTCGATAAAGTCGAGAGAGGCATGGAGCGAGGACGATTTCTACTTGGCCTTGGGCTTGATCGTCTTCTGCGGGGCTGGGCCGCCGGTTTTAGGCATGCCCTTCATGGGCGGCGGTCCGCCCGCGCCCCTGAACCCGGCGGCTGTGGCCTTCTTGCTCGTTGGTTTGGTTTTCGCCATGGGTGGGCCTCGTAAATTGGATGCACTACCAATCGTAGCCGATTTAGCCCACAACGCTCGCATCGGGTTCTCGAGAGGGCACCGGCTAAGCTATCCCTCGCCGGGACCGACCTGGAGCGGCGGCAACTTGAACGGGCGGACCAGTTTCGGATAAAGCACGCCAAACACACTCGCGCCGACGAGGACGCCGGCGAACGCTGCGAGCGCATAGACCTTGCCTTCGCCGATATTCACGAGAATGGGCCCCGGACACATTCCGGTTATGGACCAGCCAACGCCGAAGAGCACGCCGCCGTAAATGTTTCCGCGGTGACCGGCCTTCTTCTCGATTTCGATGGGCCGTCCGTCGAGCGTCTTGCCGTAGCGCTTGAGCAACCAGAGGCCGGGCGCGGTGAGCACAACGGCGGTGCCGATGATGCCGTAGAGCTGGAATTCCTCGAAGAGGAACATGCCCTGGATGTAGTTGTAGTCGGCCGCGCCCGAGCGGCTGAGCACCAGACCGAACACGCTGCCCAGCGCGAGATAGAAAAGTGTCCACAGCAGGCGGTTCACAGGATCACCCGGTAGATAAGGTTGGTGGTAACGACGCCCGCGCCCATGAAGCTCAAGGTGGAAACAAGGCTCGGGATTTCGAGGTTGGATAGGCCGAAAATGCCGTGGCCACTGGTGCAGCCGCCCGCCAGCCGTGTCCCGAACCCAACAATCAAACCGCCGCCGAACATCCAGACAATCTTGCCAGCGTTACCCCAGCCGAACTCGGCATCAAACACGCCGAGCGCCCAGGTGAGTTCCCAACCGCCGCCCAGCAAGGCTGAGACGAAGCCCCCGATGACCAGGCCCGCGAGTAGTGGCAGGCGCCAGCCGTTCGAGCCAACGAGCGATTCGCGGGTGAAGTAGGGCGTATGGACGACCAGCGAGCAGACGTTTTCGAAGCCAGTCGAAACGCCCAGCCGACGGTTGCCGACGTAGAGCAGGATGAGCGTCACGGCCGAGATGCCGGCCCCGCCCAGTGCCCAATGGATGGGCGCGACATCGTTAAGGATGAGGTGCATGTTCTGATCCTCGCGTGTTTGTATGCGAAGGATGCGCGATTTCGCCCCGTCGCGCCCACTGGAGCGATCAGGGGAGTGGTGAATGGGCAGCAACTCGCGCACGCCCTCGCCGAGGCCCGACTGTCAAGGAGGGCAATTGCATGGCGGGAGTGGAACCCCCACGCCTTGCGCCGCGAATCTATACCAGCGACCCGCCGCAGGGACGTCCACCCGCACCCGCCGCGCCAGCCTCAGGCCCCCTGCCACCAACGCTTGCCTTCGGCCCGCACAACCTTGCCCCAGCCGGGCGTGGGGAAGTGCGCCGCGGCAACCTTCCAGTCCTCGGCTTCGATGCGTTCGACGAGCGCGATTCGTGTCGCGATGCCCTGTTGTTGGTTGGCGTCCGAGCCGAATGGCCGTTCTGGTTCCGTGACGTACATCGGGCTGTTGAGCACGTCGCCGGCGATGGCCAGCCCTTCGCCTTGAGAGCGTATGAGCAGGCTCATGTGGCCCGCGGTGTGGCCGGGCGTTTCGAGGGCGGTAACGCCGGGGGCGATTTCGGATTCGCCGCTTAGCAGGTCGAGCACACCCGCCTGTTGTAACGGCCCGACGAACCGGGTGAAGTGCCTCGGGACGGTTTCGCGGCCGCCGAAGGAGTCCCAATCGCGCTGATGCAGGCGGTAGCGAGCATTCGGGAAACGGGGCTTGCCGCGTTCCTCATCGAACGTCCAGCCGACGTGGTCCGGGTGGGCGTGCGTCAGGAAAACCTGGGTGATGCTCTCGGGTTCGATGCCCGTACGTTCGAGGTGTTGAGGGAGTTCTCCGCGAATGCCCGCGTACCAGGGGTATGGGCCGATACCAACGCCGCAATCGACGAGGATGCGCTGCCCCGCGCCTTCGACCAAGAAGCAGGTGTTGTGAATGCGCCAGCGATGGTCTGGGCCGTGGAACCCGCCCGGCGCGCGTTTCGCGTAGCTTGCCCAATCAATGGGGTTGCCGCCGTTGAGGTCCTCGGCCATTGGCCAGCCCTGCAGTTCGGCGGCGCCATCCGGCAACGACCACACGCGGAATTCGCCGATTTCTATCGATTGGGGCATCTGGTGGTGAATGCTACACAACCTCCGTGTTCTCACCACGGAGGCACTGAGAACACGGAAGTTCTCTGAGGGCACGGAAGTGGTGGCCGGAACAGCAACGCGCTTACTGACGAGCGCGCCTCGGATCTGACAGGCGCGGTTAGACCGTTTCGAGCAGGCCGGCCTGGGCCGCCAGGCGCTTTCCGAGGATCGCCCGCGCAGTATCGAGGAGCTCGAAGATTGCGGGCTCGGGGACCGAATACCAGACGCTCGTGCCCTCGCGCCGGGCTTCGACGATTCCCCGTGCTCGCATAATCGCCAGGTGCTGCGAGGCGTTCGCGGCCTCGATGGCGGCACGTTGCTGAATTTCCCCAACGGTAAGACTCCCGGCTTCGCGCAAGGCCTCGAGGATGCGTATCCGAGCGGGGCTCGCCATCGTGCGAAAGAGGTCGGCCTTAAAGTCCTGCAGTGTCGGCATGTGCCCTGAGCGTAGCATCGTTGCCCGTTATCTGCGAATGTTCGAATATAGTGAACCATCGCGTCCGGTGCACCGGGCGGAATCGCCGAAGGGGTGTTCGTGGAAGCAGCCTGGCCCGGGTTCAGCGCGCCTTCGATCGACCGCTCCACGCTCCGTACGAACATCCTCTCCGGCATTGTTGTCGGCGTTATCGCCTTTCCACTCTCCATCGCGCTTGCGGTTGCTGTCGGGGTGCCACCTATCGCCGGGCTGTACACGGCGATATTCGCGGGTGGCGTGGCAGCGTTGTTCGGCGGGTCGCGCTACAACATCACCGGCCCGACCGCGGCCCTCGTGCCAGTCCTGAACCATGCCGTCATTCTGCACGGTGTGGAAGCGCTCCCGGTATTGGCCGTGATG
>JANPDX010000045.1:0-2376 GCA_031431695.1 Dehalococcoidia bacterium | reverse complement strand
AACTTCCGCCGCATCACATATGCAGGCAGGTGGGCACCCCATGGCGGGCAAACTCGAAGGAAAAACGGCAATTGTTACCGGCGCGGGCCGCGGAATTGGTCGGGAAGTTGCGCTGCTTTTCGCACGCGAAGGCGCAAAGGTCATTGTCAACGACCTCGGCGTCTCGGTCTCGGGCGAGGGCGCGGATAACTCCCCGGCCGCCCAGACGGTCGCCGACATTAAGGCTGCCGGCGGCGAAGCCATTGCCAACTACGGCGACGTCTCGGACATGGACCAGGCCGAAGACCTTGTCCGCACCGCGCTCAATGAGTGGGGCCAGCTCGACATTCTCGTAAACGTCGCGGGCATCCTCCGCGACCGCATGATCTTCAACATGACCGAGGAAGAATGGGACGCCGTCGTCCGGGTTCACATGAAGGGGACCTTTGCCACGTCCCGGTTCGCATCGATTCACTGGCGGCAGGCACGCAATGGCGGACGCATCATCAATTTCACCTCGGGGTCCGGCCTCTTTGGTGCGCCCGGCCAGCCGAACTATGCCGCGGCGAAGATGGGCATCTGGGGACTGACGCTCAGCTGCGCCCGTTCGCTTGGGCGCTACGGCGTCACAGCAAACTCCATCGGTCCGGGAGCGGCGACCCGCATGACCGACTCGGTGCCGACCGAACGTGCCCAGGGCGGCGCGACGCGGGTGGTCGCTGACGAAGCCAAGGGCACGGAACGCGACCCGGCGAACATCGCCCCGCCACTGGTCTACCTGGCCAGCGACGAGGGCGCCTGGATCAGCGGGCGTTGTTTTGGTATCAGCGGCTATCGCATCACGCTCTACAACAACATCGCCCCGCAGGCGGTGCTCCAGGGCAACAAGATGTGGACCACGGACGAGCTTTCGAAGCAGATGCCCACAACGTTCAAGACCTTCATTCAGCCGATCGCGAACTAACCTCCCGCGAGCAGTCCCGGTTGCGCGCGGCTGGAATGAACGCAGAGACGCGGAGACGCAGAGTTCGATTTCATGTGAGACGTCAGAGCCAGCAGGCCCGGCCGAAACGCCGGGCCTGTTTGTTTGGGCAAAGAGAAACCCGCATCACTGCGGGTCCTCTAATCTGGCTCGCGTATTGACGCCCTATGCCCGGGGCAGCCCGAGTCCGCGTGTGGCGACGATGTTGCGCTGCACTTCGCTGGTGCCGCCGGCGATGGTGCTCGACACGGTCTGCATGTAACTCTGCGGCGCCCGGCCGCGCATGGGCGCGTTGCGTCCGAGCAGCAGGGCGCTGGTGCCGGTCATCTTCATGGCCGTCCGGGCGATGCGCTGGCTGAGTTCGGTGTTGAACAGTTTGGCGATCGAGGCTTCGTGGTTCGGCACCCGGCCTTCGGCCTGGATGGTGATGACGCGGTAGCTGAGCATTTTGGCCGCTGCTGCTTCGATCCAGCGGTCGGTGAACTCGTCGCGGGACTTGTTGCTGGCGCTGGCGGTGAAGGCCTTCCCCTGGTTCTCTTTCCAGAACTTCATGTAGTACTCGAGCGTTTGGCGCTGCCCCACGGCGTTGCCTATCGACGAGCGTTCGAAGTCCAAGGTGGTTGTCCCGATGTACCAGCCGCGGTTGACCTCGCCGAGAACGTTGCTCGCGGGCACGCGGACGTCTTCGAAGAAGACCTCGTTGAACATGTGGCCATCGGCGAGGTTGATGAGTGGCCGGACAGTCACGCCCGGGCTCTTCATGTCCATGAGGAGGTAAGTGATGCCGCGATGCTTGGGGGCATCGGGATCCGTCCGCGCGAGCATGAACATGCGGTCGGCGGTGTGGGCGCCGGAAGTCCAAATCTTTTGGCCGTTGATAATGAAGTCGTCGCCATCGCGGACCGCACGGGTCTGAAGGCTGGCCAGGTCGCTGCCGGAGCCGGGCTCGCTGTAGCCCTGGCACCATTGGGTTTCGCCACGAAGGATGGCACCGAGGTGTTCTTTCTTCTGGTCGTCGTTGCCGTGAATGATGATGGTCGGGCCGATCATCGAGGTGCCCATGCCGCCGACGTTCATCGCACGCGCTTCGGCGAATTCTTCGTTCATGATGAATTGTTCCATCACGCTGAGTCCGGCGCCGCCGTATTCCTTTGGCCATGCGGGAGCGACCCAACCTTTTGCGGCCAGCTTCCCGCGCCATTCCTTCATCATTTCGCGGCCGCGCATCATCATCTCTTGCGGCGTCGCATCGGGGTCTGACTTTGGCTTTTCAGCATTGAGGAAGGTGCTGACTTCGGTGCGCCAAACGGCCTGTTCGGGGGTGTCCTTGAAATTCATCTCGGGTCTCCAGTGTCATCAATCGCGTTTGCGAAACACTAACGTTCGGCAACTCTGACGTAAAGGGAAGGGTCATT
>JANPDX010000044.1:0-2098 GCA_031431695.1 Dehalococcoidia bacterium | reverse complement strand
CGCTTTGAGGCGCTACGGCATCCGCGCCGCACCCCTTCTATGAAGTAAACCCCCGGTCAGTTGTGACGCGCCCCGAATCTCGCTCAGGACGCTCGTGTGATGACGCTTCGCTCCAGGACTGCCAACCACAAGGGAGTAGTTGAGCAGCGGGTGAAGGCTGTGGGCTCCGGACCCGCGTTTCCCGCGGGCCCGTTTGTCCCTCATCCACGACTGGACCGCCTTTTCACCCTCGAAGTAGGCGCGTGGCCCGCGTGAAGAAATCGCAGGTCGTCCCGCTTTCAGGGCGTGATTCAAGCGGCGCATGGCCGCGGATGAGCCTATGTGATGGGTGCTCGCGCTACGGATGCTGCCGTGCTGCCGGTAGAGCTTCGCCCCCCAGCCGGAGACGAAGCCCCAGTGGCGGTATTCCTCGGCAACCCGGTCGCTGTACCACTGGGTCGGCTGCTCGCCGAGATCCGCGAACACCGTCGTGACGAGTTTGGCGAGGCCGTGTTCGCGGTCCAGCCGACGTTGAGTGGTGGCGGGGACACCTGTTAGTTCCGATACCAGTCTCCGGCTCGTCGGGTGCCCGAGACTATCAGTCCGGTACGACAACGCGACCAACGCCGCGCGGCGCCGCCCGCGACCCACGAACTCGCCAACCGGCACATGGTGCGCGCGGGTGACCATAGTCAGATCAAGAGCACGGCCGACCGCGGCTTGGCCGAAGAGCAGCAGACGCTCGCCGTCGATGGAACGCCAGTACCGCCCCTCTCCTTCACGCATCAGCCGTTGGGCCTGGCGAAGGCCAACACCCATGCCGGTACGAATCACGGTCCCCACGTCGGCTCGGTCGCACAGCCCCTTGCCACTGTTGGAAACGGCGTCGGACGAATGGACTAACGCCCAGGTTGCGAACACGTCTTCGTCGTGGCGGCGAAGCGCCGCCTGTCCCATCTCTGGGAAAATCGAGACGTATTCCGGCACGACGAGCTTGGTGAACACCGGTCCCGTCGCGCTCATCGGTCCGTCCTCGGTGCCGGCAACAGCGCGGTAAGTTCGCGCCGCTCGCGCTCCTCTTCGGCGAAATCCGCATCGAGGGCGTCGAGGTCAAGACACGCTTCGATGGCCTCCTGGAACAGGCCGGCCAGTTCATCCGGGGCGAGGGCCTCCAACTGACAAGTCGGTTGCCCACCCCAACCTGCAGCATGCGAACTCGCCTTGGGCGGCGCCGTCTCCAGAACGTAGTCCTCGACCCGTTCGGGGGTCAGCGCGACGCGCACGAACTGGACATCGACCCGCATATCCAGGCGGTCTGCCAGCACAAACGCTCGCACATCCTCCGCCATCGAGTCGAAGATAGCCACCCCGGAAGGGTCACAGTCTCCGAGGTGCAGAATCGTCGCCGACTTGCCCGTCTCCACGATCCTCGACGCCAGGCTGTACTTCGCCGTGAGCGAGTCGAAGCCTCCGCTGGAATAGACAGGAATCGAGTACTGGCCCGCCACTCGCGCCAGTTGAGGTTGCATACCTCCGGCTTCGCACCAGGCCTCGACGTGCCGTGGCTGCCGCGCGAGCTTGTTGCGTTGGTAGTTGCGGGCCATCGCCTGGATTCGGCGTTGGAACGCGTCCACATCGTCGAAGGCTTCCCAGGCGATCTTGGTGGAGCCGTCATCCCGGATCGCACCGAAGTCCAGGCGACGTGCGCGCCTCGCCATGCCCACTGTTTCGCACAGGCTGGCGTAAGCATTCTCGGTCTTCGGATGGCCGTAGGCGCCAACCAGCCGGTAGAAGATTTGGCGGACCGTGAGCGGGACATAGTCGCCGTACTGTTCGAGCACTTCGTCTATCTGGGCGAGGCGCTCTTCGGTCTTCGCATACGGTTTCCAGGTTGCAACGTATCCGCGAGGACGGGTTTGACCAGATTTACGGCCAGCCGCGATTTCGCCAGTTTCGAATTTACGGCTGGCCGCGATTTGACTAGGAAGTTCAACCTTCTGGCGAGTCACGGCCGGGTTAGCCTTTGAGCCTTCTCCTGGGCTGCCAGGAGCGTGGCCAGCCTTGCCGTAACGGCAGCGCCAGAGATCTTCGGCGGCAAGCCTTGATCCCGCCGGGTTCG
>JANPDX010000043.1:0-13674 GCA_031431695.1 Dehalococcoidia bacterium | reverse complement strand
GCACTCGAGACGACGAAGGCCACGCGCGTTGCCGTCAGTCCCATCATCGCTGGCCAGGTAGTGAAAGGCCCGGCCGCCAAAATGATGACGACCCTGGGCTACGAGGTATCCGCCCTCGGGGTCGCAAAGATCTACCAGGGGCTGGTCGACCTGTTCGTCATCGATGAGCAGGATCGGGCGCTTGCGCCACAGGTCGAGGCACTTGGCATGCGCTGTTTCGTCACGGACACCATGATGACCAGCATGGAACGCAAGGCCGAACTTGCCCACGACATCCTCGGGGCTCTCAGGATGGCAAAGCGTTGAACCTTGCCATCCTGATCCCGGTGAACCGGCTGGACCAGGCGAAAGGCCGGCTGGCGGCATTGCTTTCCACGGACGAGCGCGAAACGCTGGCGCTTATCACCCTCGAAACGGTCCTCCACGCTGCGGGGGTGGCCAGCATCGTGCTCACCGCCGACAAGCGGGTCGCGGCCGCCGTTGCCGGCAAGGCGCGCATTCTCGCGGAGTCGGGCGAAGTCGCGGGTCTGACTCCGCAGCTAGGACTCGCCATGAGCGCCCTCATCGCTGACGGCACTGCTCGGGAGCGGCTCCTCATTCTTCACGCGGATCTGCCCCTTGCGACGAATGAAGCCATCGAGAGCCTGGACGCCACGGCCACGGAAAACTCGGCGACGCTCGTGCAAAGCCGCGATGGAGGCACGAACGCGATGCTGCTCCAGCCGCCGGGCCGTTTCGCACTCGCCTACGGACTGGGTTCGTTCGCAAAGCACGAACGAGCCGCACGCGAAGCGGGCATGGCCGTACACGCCAACACCAATCGCGAACTCAGCCTCGACCTCGATACTCCGGACGACATCCGCGAACTGCTTCGTGCCCCGCGTGGCAGGCAGGGAGCGGCGGGCCGCTATCTGCTCTCCATCGGGATTGAACGCCGTCTGGAAGCGCTCGCGTGAAACACGTGATGGCCTGCGCGGTGGTCGCAATGGCGCTGTTCGGGACGGCTTGTGGCGAGAAACCTCCGCCCGTGCCCGGAAGGCCATCCCCCACGGCAACCGCAGTCGGCCAGTTGGTACCCCATACGCGCACTGTGACGGACATGACCGGCCGGGCCGTTGCCCTGCCCGATTCCATCGAGAACGTGGCCGCCATGAGCCCATCGGCGGCGGACTTCGCCCAGGCCCTTGGCTTGCGGGTGGTGGGGCGCACCTCCGATACCGCGGCTTCCGTCGCCCCCGCAGCCCAGGTCACGGGGAGCACCATTTCGCCAGACTTCAACGCAATCGCCGCACTCAAGCCAGACCTTGTCCTGGCCGATGCCGCCTACCACGCGGGAAGGCTCCGCGACTTCGAACGGTTCGCCTATCCCGTTTTCATCCTCAAAGCGAGTTCCCTCCCGGAGGTCCTCGCCGCGCTAACGGTGCTCGGCGAAGCGACCGGCCACACTGGTGAGGCCGCCTCGGCACGGGCCGTGCTCGAATCACGTGCCAACTCCGCCACCGAGTCCGCGAAAGCCCGCGCGGCGACATCCAGGGCTCCCAAAGTCCTCATCCTGACCGGCGGCGGCCGCGACGTTTTCGGAGGAAGCACGGCGAGCTACCTGGGCAGCCTCGTTGAACTCCTGGGCGGCGCGAATGTCCTCGGGTCCGCGGCCGATGGTGGCCCGATCGCCGGGTATGGCGTCGTCGATGTCACGCAGGCCGCTTCACTCAACCCTGACGTTGTGCTCATCTTGCCATCAGGACAGGGTGGCCTGGCGGCTCAGATCCGGGGCGACAAGGCATGGGCAGGCACCTCCGCCGTCGTCCAGGGACGCATCCATGACCTTGACACCGTGCTGTTTCTTCGCTCCCCCGGGCCGCGAGCCGGCGAGGCGCTCGAAGCGCTGTTGGCAATCCTCTGGCGTTGAGAGCGGGATCAGCACGGGCGCTGTCGCTCGTCCCGTGCTGATCCGCGTAGCATCCCCCGGATGAATGACTGCATCGAAGGCCACCGTCCCGGCGGGCGCTACCAGGTTCAAGGCGACCGACTCTGCCTCCGGCACGCGCTTTTTTCCGGGCGATTGCTTCGAACTTCTCTGCCAACCGCCGCAGTCGTGGGGACGGTGCTCACGGCCATCAACCAGGGCACCGTCCTCGTCGATGGAAGATTTCCGGACGACCTCTGGTGGAAAATACCGATGACCTATTCCGTTCCGTTCTTCGTATCCAGTTGGTCACAGCTCCGAGTCCTCGGAATCACGAGGTAGTGCTGGCCCGTCGGCCCGCATCGGGCTTCCGTGAATGGGGTCTGTCTTAGTTCAGGCCGTCGTTGGCGAGCATCGGCCCCTGCAACCGAAATACCAACTCCGAGGCGAGGTCGATATCGAATCGCTGGCTGCCGGTCTGAAACGTCGTCTGCTGTGCGGCCAGGCGGTGCGAATCTGGGAAGTAGAGGGAGATCACGTCGCCGGGGTGGCCGCAGCCGGGACGCTGGCCCGGGTTCGCACCATCCGCGAACACATCCACCACGTACACGGTCTTGCCCACGTCACCCGTAGGCACTCCTGAACCCGCCTGCGCTACCAACGTTATCGCTTCGCCGCAGGCCTTGCCGTTGACAAGGGCGATGACGCGCTGGACCGCGGGCGCGATATTCGCGCCGTCCTGCTGGACCCGGCCATACGGCCACGCGAAATCCGGCTGAGGCGGACCAGCGGCTGAGACAAGGCCGGCGGCCCCAAAACCAAGGATCGCGAAGGCGAGTATCCCCGCTGTGACGGTCCGATTGCGACGGCCGTACGGCATGGACTGCTCGCTTCCAATGAAGTTCACAGGTGCGGCCTGCTTTCAACGTGAGACCGTTGATGGCCTGTTGTTACCCAACGCTCACGAAACTGCGGTCTCCCCTCGCCCACCGTCCTTCCATGGAAGGAGGAGAGGGGTGAGGGCTGACTGCCGCGAACCACCGCCTGCTTCGTCACAGGGCCGGCCTAGTTGGAGCCATCCTTCGCGACCTGCGGTGCGCGATTCTTCGGCGTGAGCGTGCTTCCGAGGCCAGTGAGGTTCTTCTCCACGGGTCCCGGACCGGCCCATGCGGCTGAGTCGGTGGCCAGTCTCCGCGCCCCAACGAAGTAGAACTGGACAGTTCGCCCAGCCTGGCCGCAGCCAGCCTTCTGCGCATTGGCGACAACATCAACGACGTAAACAACGCCGCTGGTGTCGTTGGCCGTCACACCGTCTCCGCAAACCTGCGATGACGAGCCGTCGGAGACAATCGCGATGACTACATCGCCAGGGCCAATTCCGGTTGGGACCTTGCCGTAGTAGGTTGATGGCGGGGGAGGCGGAAAGTCAGCCGCCGAGACCAGGGCGGGCACTGCCGCCAAGACCAGGGCGCCGGCGCCAAACCCGAGGAGTATCGCTCGCTTCATGGTGCCTCACTCACGGGGCTCATTCGCCCCAATTGATTGCAGCGTAGGAGTGCCTTCTTATGCAAGCAAGGCGAACGCAGAGCGTTGCCAGCCAGGCGCCCTAACTGTTTACTGACAGTTTACAGCCAGATTCACAGGACGGTGACCAGTGACGGCTCTTTCTCGCTTTCGCGCCAATATCGCTCCGGTGGCCCGGCCGGTTCGCCGATCACTCGGATTCTTCGGCCGATCGCGTCGCCGTGCACGCTATCTGCGCGACGGGATCGAGGGAATCGCCATGGAACTTCGCTCGGCAACGCACGCCCACGTTGAAATCCTGCGTGAGTTTGGCGCCACGGTTGGCAAGGATGTCTCCATTCCTGGCCCGATCCACATCGTCAACGCCGACGGCGACTTCCGAAACCTGCATATCGGCGACCGTGTACACCTCGGAACGGACGTGCTCATCGACCTTGCCGACGTGGTGACGATCGAGTCCGAAGCGACGCTTTCCATGCGCTCCAACGTGATCACCCATATCGATGTCGGGCCGGGGCCGCTCAAGGAAGCGCATCCCCGCCAGCAAGCCGCTGTGCGCATCGGCGCGGGCGCTTATTTGGGGCTGGGTGCAACGGTCCTCCACGGGGTCACCGTGGGGGAACGCGCGACGATCGGCGCGCACGCCCTCGTCGACCGCGACGTCGCCGCCGGAGCCACGCTGCTCTCGCCCAGGGCGCGTGTCGCTGGCGACGGGGCTTCACGGTGAACGGAGCTACCGAAGACGAGCGCCGCGGAAGGATCCTGATCCTCGGCCTCCCGTACTTCGGGAAGCTGCTGGCGAAGGACCTGGGCGAACTTGGGTGGCAGGTCGAATACCAGCCGCACCCCGGTCGCAGCCCTGGAGGCTGGGCACGGATCGCCCGTGCAGCGGCCCGCGCCGACATCGTCTATCTGATTGGCAGCCGCATCGACCGGAGCTCGCCGCAGGACCGGCTCCTGCGCCTGAGGCAAAAGGCCACGGTGATTCATTGGGTCGGGACGGACGTCCAGATCGCTATCGACGAACATCGCCGCAACAACATCTCGCTACGCGTGGCCGAACGGCCCACGCACTGGTGTGATGCACCGTGGCTCGTGGACGAACTGCGCACAATCGGTGTTATCTCGGAATACGTCTCGCTGCCGATCCCCATTCACCTCCCACCGGCGCCGCCTCTCCCGCAAACGTTCCGCGTGCTGCTCTATTACCCCGTCGATGCCTATGACCGCGAAGTGTTCGACGGCGAAACGTTGCTTCGCCTGCCGCGCGAGTTCCCAGACATCCCATTCACGCTCATTCCCTCGCCAGCCGAGAGCCTCCCGGGGCCGCTTCCGCCAAACCTTGAGGCGCGCGCGTGGATCGAGGACATGGACGGGCTCTACCGCGAGACCAGCGTCGTCGTCCGCCTCACGAGCCACGACGGCCAGTCGTTTATCGCGGTTGAAGCCCTGTCGCGAGGGCGCCACGTCATCTGGACCTTCGCAATGCCCGGATGCATCAAGGCCGAGGGATTCGACCAGGTCGCGACAGCCTTGCGGAGATTGGCCGCAAAACATCAGGCAGGCGAACTGAAAGTGAACCAGTCTGGCCGGCGCTCCGTGCTCGAACGCTTCGGCAAGGGGCGCCCCTTACGGGAGCTCGACGAACGGCTGAGGGCGCTGCTTCCGGGATGACGGGCACTGACCCGCGGTATCGCGGGTCCTCTGATCGTTTTACATTCCGGAGCCGTCACCTCGTCCGGGCTTGATGCCATATTCAGGACAGAACCTGAATCGAGGCCACAATCCAATGTTCTTTCGAATCTTTCCGTTCCGCCGCTTCCCCCTTCGGGGCCGCTTCATCCATCGCCGCCCGATGATGCGCCGCCGCCGCTTTTAGCCCAACGCCCTCACCGCAACCTCGAATCACCCCGCCGCGAATCGGCAAACACGTAGTTGCGGGTCTTCGCACCCGCTCGGCGCCATGCGCCCAACGCGCTGTTTCGCGATACCCTTGCAGGGCCTACTTCAGGTCCGCGAGGAAATCCAACAGCAGCGCGTTGACCTCCCCGGGGCGTTCCTGCTGCGTCCAGTGGGCGCAGTCTTCGATGTGCTCCATGCGGATGCCGGGAATGGTCATGGGCATACCGGCGGCCATTGCTGGCTTGAGGATGGTGTCCTTCCCGGCCGTCACCATCATCGACTTGATGTTCAAGGTGTTCACGGTGGGGGCGTCCACTTCGTCGGCGTTTAAGTCGGCGCCGCGATACCAGTTCAACCCGCCCGTGAACCCGGTCTTCGTGAACGTCTCGGTGTAAACGTCGAGTTCCTGCTCAGTGAGAAACGTATCGGTGTTATCGATTTTTGCGATCACGCCGCTCCCGTCCCCGCCAACGGTCATGAACGTCGTAAAGTCCTCCGCGCGGGTATATGGCAGAAAGACTTTCTTGAAGGTCGTGCGTACGTCAGCTTCGAGTTCGGACTCGGCCACGCCGGGCGTTTGGAAGTAGCGCATGTAGAACGTCTTGTCGGTCTGGCCGTGGAAGTCGCGGAGGTTTTCGCTCACGCGGCCGCCGCCCGAGCCAAAGAAGGGCGTATTCAGGCCGACGAGCCGCTCCACGCGCTGAGGGTAACGAACGCCCATCTGCCAGAGCACCGCTCCGCCCCAATCGTGGCCGACGAACACTGCCTTCTCGATACCGAGCGCATCGAGGAGGCCCGCGATGTCCGCAGTCAGGATCTTCATCGTGTACTGCGAGGGTTCCGCCGGGGCATCGGTTTCGCCGTAACCACGCATGTCCGGTGCTATCGCTCGAAATCCCGCGTCAGCGAGTGCATGGATCTGGTGCCGCCACGAGTACCAGAGTTCCGGAAAGCCGTGCAGGAAGACTACCGGGAAGCCTGTCCCCGCTTCCGCCACATGCATGGTGATCCCATTCGTCTTGATCGCGTGGTGCCGTATCTCAGCCATTGAAGCCTCCCGAGGGGGAATTGCGGCATTCTATCCGTCCCGCGACCGCGCCGCGACGGATTGCGCCGCGCACTGTTGTGACCTCGCCGCTAACGGTACGCTGATGGGGATGAGTGCCTACCAGCCCGAAGACCTCGACTCGCTTGAGCGCACACTCCTCGGCGTCCTCTCCATCGGCCTGCCTCCCTCGAAGTCAGCAGGTAGCGACACCTTCCGCGTCGATCACGTTTGCGCCGTCATCATGGCGATGCAGGAAACCGAGGATCGCGAGGCCTACCTCGGGCCGGACAACCTCCACATCATCCCCGAATTTCGAACGCGGCTTCGGGCGTGCATCGCCGGGCTCGAAGCCAAAGGCATCGTCATGGCGAACGCAGCCGGAATGCCCGCGGCGGCCGGTGGTTACGAAGCAGGGCTCATCCTCGATTTGGTCGATCCGGACGAACACCCGGCCGTCGTCGACCGTTACCTTTCGCAGCTTTGCATGGAGCACCTCTTCAACGTCCCGGCGGTGTATCCGTTCCTGATGGAGCGGTACTCGACGAGCGGGGAAGTCTGGCGGCGCCTGCGGGAATCGGGTTACGCCCGGGACTGACGATGGCGACGTTCGCCCAGCAGAGGGACACTGGACGCTATCGCGGACTCACCCCAGCCCCGCCAGGCATCCGAGCAGAATATTATTGAACTCGTTGGGACGTTCCTGGTGTAGCCAGTGGCCAGTCCCCTCCCAGCCGACTGCTCTCGACGCCGGATGCTTGTACTGCAACCGCTCCCACGCGGCCATCGCCGTCGGATCCTGGTTTCCGGCCCGGAAGGCGAGCGCGGGGACCTTCACCCGCGCCAGGTACTTCTCTGATTCTGGCCGTGTACCGAATTGATCCGGCGCCAGTGCCAAAGCCGCCATCGCTTTCCACATCACGCCCTGGTCTAACGCTGCGATGCGACGGGCATGCAATGCCGGCAGGTGGTTCGGTGTGGACGCCGTGTAGAACGCGCTGGCAGCGAAGCCAAGCGCCGCCTGGTGTCCCTGCGGGCTCTTGAACGCCTCTACCATCTGCGCTATCTGGGCGGGGGTGCCTTCGCCGAAGCCGTAGGCCGAATCCACCGGTACCACCGCCCGGACCAGGTCCGGGTGTTCGACCGCGAGCGCGACAACGGCAGCGCCGCCCATGGAGTGTCCGATGGCGACCACCGGGCCCGTGTTCAGTAGCTTTAGCAGTTCCGCAAGGTCGTTCGCGTAGTCTCGGGGGCCGTAATCGTCAGCCATCACGGTCGAACGGCCATGGCCGCGAAGGTCCGGGATGATGCAGCGGTATCCGGCGGCCTTCAGGGCCGGGGCCTGCCAGGCCCAATCCGAGCCATCACAACTCCAGCCATGCACCATGAGTACGGGGGAGCCTTCACCCTCGTCGGTGTAGAACATCGAAACGTCGTTGACCTGAGCGAATGGCATCGAGTGACTCCACGGGTGATTTGCGGAATCTACGCTGGTGGTGCCGAAGATCAACCAGCGCCGCTATACTCCCCGCATGACACAGCCTGGCATCGCCGACCTCATGAGCCAATGGAAAACGATGAGCGACCAATTCCTCAAAAACTGGGGCCAGGCCTACGAGGCGTCCACATCGAGCCCCGAGGGCCAGGCGATGTCGGGCGAGGTCGAGAAGAACTACGTAGCAGCCCGGGCCGCGATGGCGAAGGCCGCGCGTGACGCCTATGGCCCGATCGTCGAAGCCGTCGGCGCGGTGCCGCTCGTCGAGTTCCAGCGCCTGCAGGATCAGATCCACACGATCCTGATGCGCATGGACAGAATCGATGACGCGCTCGCGACCCTGGTTTCGGCGCAAGCGCCCGAGGCGGCGAAGCCGAAGCGCAAAAAGAAGTAGGAGCGGTACCCGAAGCGGGCGCTTGCCCACCCCCGAAGCCAACCCTTCCACCGCGAACCAGGAGTCGCGCCCCTCAGCGGGCGCTTACCCACCCCCCAAGCCAACCATTCCACCACGAACCAGGGATCGCGCCCCTCTACGGGCGCTCACCCACCCCAGAAGCCAACCATTCCACCACGAACCAGGAGTCGCGCCCCTCAGCGGGCGCTTACTAAGTTCCACAGCCCGGCGATATGATTCCGCGCGATGCGATATCCACAGAGAATCCGACTCCCGCACGAAACCTACGCCAACCGGGAATCTGTGTTCCATCTGGTGGTCGCGACACATCCCGAGGTTGCTGGCCCGTCCAAATCCGTGGGAGATGCAGTCTGGCAGTCGGTCCTGGAACAGCGGACTCGCGGTAGCGTCGAACTCTTTGCGGCCTGTTTGATGCCGGACCATCTCCACATGGTTGTGCGGCCACAAAGCGACGACATCCTCCGGTTCCTCAATGCCTGGAAGTCCTGGTCCACAACTTGTGCTCGGCGAGCGGGCCACAGCGGTTCGCTCTGGCAACCGGGTATGTGGGACCGCACCTGTCGAGGCCGAACGGACTTCGAAAATGTCCTGCGCTACGTTGTGACGAATCCAGTGGCCGCCGAACTCGCTGAGGCGGAACGCGACTGGCCGTGGGTCTGGGCGTATTGGTGGGACGAAGGATTGGCAACTGAGTAAGCGCCCGCTGAGGGGCTAGTGACTCCCCCCTCCTAATCGTGCGTCTTCAGCCACTCCAGTAGCGCCGGCCACACCACCTGCTTTGCCCGCCGCCCCGCGATAACCGAGATGTGGCCACCTTCCAGCTCCAGGAACGTCTTGTCGGTACTTCCGACCGAATCGACAAGGGCTCTGGCGCTTTCCTGCGGCACGATATCGTCCTTCGTCGCTGCGACGCAGAGGATCGGCACGGTCAGGTCACGCAGGTTCACGGCCTCGCCGAGCACACGGAACTTGCCCTGCACGAGCTCGTTGCCCTGGTAGAAATGGCGCACCCACTGGCGGAAGAATTGCTTGGGCAGCGGAAGCCATTCGCTTGCCCAGCGATTCATCGCCTTGTAGCCGACGAGCCATTGGGGATTGGCGACGTTCTGCATGAGGCTCTGCGCCTGCGCGAGGTCGCCCATCGGGTTCAGCATCTTGAATCCCGAACGCACGAACTCAGCCGGCATCATGTCGAACGTTTCCACGATGGAATCGACGTCGAAACGGTCTTCGGTCGTCATCATCGGGAAGTCGCCGACCGAAAAATCGATCGGACCGACCATGGAGAGGTAGTTCTTCACGGGCAGGCCGGGCTGCGACGCGATGGCTGACGCGGTCATTGGCACGCCCATGCAGTATCCGAAGGCGGTCACGCTATCCGCTCCGGAATGGCGGACGGCCTGGCGTATGAATGACGGCACCATGTCGCCGATGACGTCGTCCATACCCATGTCGCGGTCCTCTGGGCCGAAAACGCCCCAATCGACGAGGTAGAACGGGATGCCTTCTTCGTAGAGGAACTCAGCGAAGGATTCGCCGGGGCGAAGGTCGAAGATGTATGGCCTGCTGATACCCAGGTAGGGGAATAGCACGAGCGGCGTCTTGAAGCGGCCACCATCTTTCGGTGGATAGAAGTACATCCGTGCCTTGCCCCGGAAGCCCGCGATGACGCGGCGCGACTGGGCCACGGGGGCGGGAGCGCCCAGTGCGTCGCGCAGTCCCTGCGCCATCCGCAGCAACTCAGCGTCCGTTTCCAGCTGTGGCGCCTGGGTCATTTCCATCTCCCCTCGTGTGTGGCGCGGAGTCTAGCACCCGCGCCACAACACGGGGAAAATGCCTTAGTTAAACCCCGAACATTCAGGCCGCGACTCAAACAGTTTCTCGATTTCCGTGGCCTTATAGCTATCGAGTTTGTCGAACGTTGTTGCCACGCTGTCAAACGCGGCGCCGATACCCTGCGACAGGCGATCGACATCCGCCGCTGTCTGCGCCAGTGAGTTCGTGCCGACTTTCTGGGCATCGCCCACCAGGTTGTCGAACACCGTAACCAGCTGTGCGGAAGCATCCACGAACACCTTGTGAATGGCGCCGCCATCCTTCACATCCGGAGCCTTGAGGGCGCCAACTTCCTTCTGCAAGTTCTTGGTTTCGGTCTGGCCCGCCTTCAAGAAATCGACCAGAGCTTGCTTCAGTGCCGGGGCGTCCTTCGCCGTCTTCAGAGTGCCATCGAGCTTCTCGTTGGCCTTCTCCAGGTCAGCCACCCAGCCGCTGAGCGAGGTGCAGATCCCCGAAACCCACTTTTCGTTCGTTGTCTTAGCAGCTGCCGCGGTGGGAGGGACGCTCGTCTTGTTGGCCACGGCGGTCTTCGCCGGTTTCGGCGTTGGTTCCGCATTCGCTGTGTCGGCGCCTGGTTGGTCGAAAATCACGGACGAGCACTCTTCGTCCGCATCGATTTCGTCGATCAAGTCCTGCACGTCGTCACTGTCATCGGCGAGGTCGTTCAGGGCCTTGCGAAAGTCCGGCGTGTTGAAGTCGTCAGCGATCTTCAGGAACTCTTCGAAGAAATCGTCGTCGTCATCGATGTCAGCAACCCGTTTGGAGATGTCCGCGATTACCTTGTCGTTCTCTTTGAACTGGTCGTTGAAGGCATCAATCACCTTGGCGCCGTCGTCTATATCCGGCTGTCCGAGCTTACCGAACTCGCTACGGAAGGTCTTCTGCGCTTTCTTCTGGCCATCGACGCCCTTCTTGAATGCAGCCTTGGACCCCTTCGTGTCCTCGAAGTCGGCATTGAGGAATCCCTCGCCGGCCTTGTCGCTTGCATCGTTGAAGTCGATTGCCGCCTCGCAGAGGTCCGCGACCCAGTCGTCCATGGCGACCTTCTTGTCGCTGCCGCCTCCGCACGCAAAGAGCATCGCTGAGAGCGGCAAGGCGGCAAGTAGCCCGAGACGGGCGAAGGTACTCCTGTGCATCGGTGGGGGGTCTCCTCTGTTGAATGATGCCATTCTGGCGGGGCACACTCTATCGCGACACTCAGGGAGTTCCCCGATTAGTCCGCGAACAGCGCGAAGACGCAGGCCGGGGCATCTTCGATGAGTTCGATGATCTTGTCCGCGTCCCCCGCGCCGCTGTCCTCCAACAGTTCTCTCAGGTCGGCGAACTCTATGTCGAAGAAGATGTCGTCCACATCCGCGGCAAGGCCATCGTCGCGCCTGTCCAGCTCAGCCAGGTCTTTGCGGGCCGAGTCGTTCGATTTTCGCTCGTCGCTGGCGAACTGCTGTACCGCTTTGACGACTTTGCCGCCGCCCTTCACTTCCGGCTCGCCAGCATCGCCCACGGCCTTCTGGAAGTCATCCAGCGCTTTCCCATACCTCTTGAGGTAGCGTCCGAGGCCCTCGTACATCGCCAGGCCGTCGTCCGCGTCTATTTCGAAGAAGTCGAGCAGCGCATCCGCTCGTCCATCGCTCAGGTCTTGCGCCGCGGCGCAGATATCGCTCGTCCAATCGGCGGGGGCGGCTTTCTTCACACTGCCACCGCATCCCGGGAGCATCACCAGCGCAATTGCGCCCACGACGGCCACTCCGCCCCAGGCCGGGATCCGCACTCGCCACCGGCCGCCTGTCAGCTGAACAGGACGCTCGCACAATCCGAGTCGCTGTCGATTTCGTCGATCAGGTCATCCACGTCGTTCTCGTTGATGTCTTCGAGTTCCTCGCGGAAATCCGGGTCGTCGATATCGTCAAGCGTTTCGAACACCTCATCGCGGAAGTCATCGTCATCGCCATCGTCAAGCTTGCCCACGTCCTTCTTGAACTTCTGAAGTATCGCCTTTTGGGCTTTGGCATGTCCCCGGAACGCCTTGATGACCTCGGCGCCGCCATCAATGTCGGGCTGGCCAATGTCGTCAACGTCTTTTACGAACTGGTCGATGGCCTTGGCCCCGTCCCGGGTGAATTTAGCAACTCCGTCTTTGATTTCGCCGGGATCGCCGTCCTCAATCACATCCAGCGCTGAAGCGGCATCGAGGAACTCCTCCTCGAAGTCGATCGCTGCGTCGCAGACGTCCGCTACCCAGTCGTCAACATCCACTTTTTCGAGGCTGTCGCCGCCGCAGGCCCCAAGGATGAACGGGATAGTCGTGAGGAAAGCCCCGACCCCCAGAAAGCGCGGTCGAATAAACATGTGGAATCTCTCCGAGCCCTCGTTCGCGAAGGCAATCGGCGCATTATGCCATCTGCCACTGAATTGACCATCCCGCTGCCTCAGCGTGGGTGCAGAATCTCCCGAAGGGCCTCGCAGACGTCATCGACTTCAGCGTTGGTCATTGCCGGATACATCGGGAGGCTTATCTCGCCTTCGAAGTAATGCTCCGCGACAGGGAAGTCTCCCTTCGCCCAGCGACCCAGCTTCTGGTAGGCGGTGTGGTAGTGAAGCGGGATGAAATGGACCGAGGTGCCGATACCTCGGTCGGCGAGCTCTTGAATAACCTGGTCGCGCTGCACCGGAGCGCTCTCGTTCTTGATCCGAATCATGAAGAGGTGCCACGGCTGCCGGTTCTCTTCGCTGAACGACGGCAGGATGAGGTGCACTTCGTCACGCAGGTTGGCGAAATAGCGCTGCGCCACCCGCGTGCGCTGTTCGATGAAACCTTCCAGCTTCGTCATCTGCGTCCGGCCGAGAGCCGCGGCGATATCGGTGAGGTTGTCTTTGAACCCGAATTCCTCGATGTCGTAGCGCCAGCTTCCGCCAGCGCCGTAACGGTTGTAGGCATCGCGCGACATACCGTGCAGGGTGAGCCGCCGTACGCGGGCGCTCAACTGCTCATCGTCGGTGGCGAGGGCGCCGCCTTCGCCGGTGGTGATGGTCTTGTTCGCGTAGAAACTAAACGCCGCCGCATCGCTCAGGCTGCCGACCTGCTTGCCGCGATACATCGAGCCAATCGCGTGGGCGGCATCTTCCAGCACCTTGATCCCGCGCGGCCGGGCGATTCCCACGAGGGCATCCATGTCGCACGGTTCACCGGCGATGTGTACGGGCAGGATGACCTTCGTCCGCGGGGTGATAGCGCGCTCCACGGCCGCCGGGTCGATGTTCGCGGTCCCCTCCAGCACGTCCACGAGCACAGGAGAAGCCCCACAGTGCAGCACAACGTTCGCCGTCGCCGTGAACGTGTACGGGGTGGTAATCACCTCATCACCGGGGCCGAGGTCCCAGGCCGCAAGGCAGAGGTGCATTGCCGCCGTCGCCGAGTTCACGGCGTTGACGAATTTTGCGCCGGTGTACTCGCACAATTCCTGTTCGAGCGCCTTCACCTGGCTCGCCGTGGTGAGCCACCCGCTCCGCAACACCCCTTCGACGGCAGCGATGTCGTCCTCATCGAGTTGGAC
>JANPDX010000042.1:0-3375 GCA_031431695.1 Dehalococcoidia bacterium | reverse complement strand
GACACGATCGCGCGAGGAAGTACCTGAAGGACCAGTTCCCGGAGGGCGGCGCGCTGGACGAGATAATCGCCGACGCCGAAAACCGCGTTGCCGAGTACCTCGCCGGATGAAGATCGAGAGCCTCCATATCGAAGGGTTTGGGCACTTCGCCGACCAGCCGTTTGGCCCGTTCGATGCGCCGCTGACGGTGGTCCTCGGGTACAACGAAGCGGGAAAAAGCACATTGCTTGCGTTCATCCGGACGATCCTGTTCGGCTTCCCCGCGACGAAACGCGCTGAGTTCTATCCCGCGCTGAAGGGTGGCCGGCATGGCGGGCGCATTACCTTGAAGGCGGATGACGGCGTGTCCTACACGGTCGAGCGAATCGAAGACAACAAGGGAGTTACGCTGCGGATAACAACCGGCGCGGGACTCCAGTCGGCGGATGAAAGCCTGCTCCAATCACTCCTCGGAAACTCATCGAAAAAGGTATTCGAAGCGGTTTTCGCGTTGGGCCTGGCTGACCTTCAAGACCTGAAGCGGCTGAACGAAATCGATGCGGCCGCACAGATCTACGCGGCCGGCATGGGCGCGACGAACCTGCCCACAGCGATCAAAGCCATCGAAAGCGAACGAGACGGCCTCTTCCTGAAAGGGGGCAAGAACCAGGAAGCGGCCTCAATCCTGGGACGGCTCGGGGAGATTGATGAGAATCTGAAGAGGGTTGAGAACAACGCCGCCGAGTACGCGCGACTGACGAAGCGGCGCGCCGAACTCGAACAGGAAATCGCGGAAGCAACAGCGGCACACGCGGCGGCTTCGAACGCGGTGAGCGAGGTGGAGCGGCTCCAGCAGGCGTGGGAAGACTGGGTGACGTTGGGCGAGGCCGAGGAAAAGCTGCGACAACTGCCCGAGCAGCCGGCGTTCCCGGAGAACGCCATCCCCAGGCTGAACGCGGCCGAGTTGGCACTGCGCGAGGCGGAGCTGGCGAAGCTCGAAGCTCGCGAGCAGTGCGAACGCACTGAAAGGCTGGCGAAGGAACCAATACCCGGAGAGTCACTTCTGCAACATCGGGACCGGATTGAGGCGATCCATGCCGGGCGCGAGGCCTTTGATAAGTCAGTGGTTGATCTGCCGGGTCGCCGGGTCGTACTCGATGAACAGGAGCGCGACCTCGAAGAGAAGCTAACTGGTCTCGGGCGGGGCTGGACCGAGGAACAAGTTGAATCGTTCGAAACTTCGATTCCGGTGAGGGCCTCCGTGAATCAATCGAAGCAACGGCTGGACGATGCCGATATCGCCCTTCGCGGCGCGACCCAAACCCGGGATCAAAGAACCGAGTTGTGGACTGATTCCGCGGCGGCGGAGGAACGGGCCCGCGAGTCTCTTGAAAGCATGCCGAATCCACCAAAGACCGAGGCAGAATGCCAAGAGGCGCTGGCATCTCTGAACGTGTGTCGCGAGAGGCTTGCGGCGTATCTGGACGTCAGAGGCCGGCGAGCCACCGCGGAAGCGTTGACTCGGCAATCGGTTTCGATTCCAGTGGGAACGCCTGCGACAAGGAGTCCGGCGCTTCCGGCCGGCGTGCTTTTGGCGGTCGGTGTCGTCGCGCTCGGCGGAGGTGTGGTCCTTGGCGGGAGTGCCCTGCTCCTTGGCATTACACTCGGGTTGCTGCTTGGTGCCGCAGGTATCGCCCTGTTCCTATCAGGAAGGACTGCTTCGGACACGACACTTGCCGCACCGTCGACGACCTCAACTGACCCGTATGTGGAAGTACTCCGCGCCGAGGAAAAGCAGGCTCTGGAAGCGTTGCGAGTCGCTGCCAAATCGTTCGGACTGGAAGACCCCACGGTAGCCGACCTGGACAATGAGGCTGCCGGCATCAAGCGCATCGAGGATGGTCGGCGGGATCTGGCCAATGTGCGAAACCAGTGGCAGGAAGCTCGGGACAAACGTGACCATCTCGGTAGGGGCCTTGAGTCGGCAACGCGGGCACTCGAGGAGGCCGCGCTCAAGAGGAAGGATGGCTGGGACGACTGGATCCGATGGCTGGCGGTTCACGGACTGCCGGAGACCCTAGAGCCAAACGGCGTGATCAACTTTTTTGAGCGCATCGAGACGATTCGGGAGAAGATCCGAGCGGCCATCAAGGAGCGCCATCGGATCGAGAGGATCGAAGAGGATATCGCTAGCTACCGCCTTCGTGTGCAGCCATTGGCGACCGGGTACGGAATCGCAACTGAACTCGTCGACAGCGCAGCCGTCGCGGCTGCTGCTGACCGACTCAGCCGGGACCTCGCCGAAGCGACGGAAGCCAACACGAACCGTGAAAACGCTCTGCGAGCATTCGGCGATGCAGAACGGAACCGCTCGAAATTGGAATCTCAAGAGGCTGACGCGCGGGGAGAGCTTGAACGGCTCCTCCAAGCGGGAAAAGCGCCGGATGGGGAACAGTTCCGGCGCAATGCGGCAATCCACGAGGACCGCGCAGCGGCACTAAAAGAGAAGGCCACGGCGGAGAGCGCGATACGGAAGGCGGCAGGCGGTGGGGAAAACTATCCGGCGTTCCGGAGTGCACTCGCCGCCACTGGCGACGTGCACCTCGCGGAGGAGCGCGACCGGCTCGCCCATCTATTCGAAGAGGCCGATTCGCTGCGTGGCAAGCTGCGCGAGGAAAATGTCGAGACCAGGCTAAAAATCGACCAGTTGACCAACGACGAAGAGGCTTCGCGGCTCCGCGGCGAGCACGCCAACCTCGTGGAGCAACTCGTCGACACGGCAAAGCGGTGGGCAACGCTCGCTGTCGCGCGGAAGCTGCTGGAAAAGGCCCAACTCAAGTACGAACTAGAGCATCAGCCCGCGGTGCTGCGCAGCGCCGAGGAGTTCTTTGGGACCGTCACGGGTGGGCGGTACGTGAAGCTCCACTCACCGTTGGGCCGCCAGGAAATCACGGCCATGGCCGCGGACGGGACAACAAAAACGCCGACGAAACTCAGCCGTGGGACAGAAGACCAGCTCTACCTTGCGCTCCGCTTCGGGCTTATCCGCGAGTTTGGGCAGCGCGCGACTCACCTGCCGGTCATCGTGGACGACATCCTCGTCAACTTCGACCCGGAGCGGGCGCAGCGGGCCGCCAACGCCTTCGCGGACCTTGCGAAGACCAACCAGGTGCTGGTGTTCACCTGTCATCCGGGGACGGTCGAGATGTTCCAGAAGGCGTCCGCAGCGGTACAGGTATTGGACCTCGCGGCCGAGGGCACGCAGCCGAGACCGGGCACGACGGCGAATGGTGTTTCCAACATATGACGTACGCGTGAAGCTCGGATTTCAGGACCGCTGATGGCACAAAGAATGTGGCACTCTTCGGTGCGATGGTTCAAAGCCCGTTCCTTGGC
>JANPDX010000041.1:0-6683 GCA_031431695.1 Dehalococcoidia bacterium | reverse complement strand
CCAAATGACCGTGACCACTCAAAACGCGGCCGGCATCGAGGCGTTCGTCGAAGAGGTGAAGGATTGGCCGGTCACTGGCATCGCCTTTACGTTCTATGTGCCCGAGATGGATGACGTTTCCGGGATGGGCTGGCCCGACCTTCGGGACCGTGACCCGGTCATCGACCAGGTGATCGCCGTAAAGAAGAAGTATCCGCAGCGGGTGAAGGCCAACATCGGCTCTCTGGAATTGATGAAGTCCGACCGCTCGATGGAAACGACCGGCGAACACGGAGAGACCTGCGGACTCCGCCAGAACATGCTGCCGCTGTACATGGGTGAGGGCGGGAACTTCGAGCGGACGTTCTGTTGCTACGGGAACAACGTGGACTGCACGCGCTGCGGCGCATACGCGGTCTTCAACGGGGCCTATCACCGGGCGGCCGGGACGGACGAAGCCGACTAGTGTCCGTCCAACTCGTCTATGAGACGCACTCTCTTACGGAAGACAACGAGGCGGGCATCGCCACGGGCTGGCTACCAGGCAAACTCTCGAAGGAAGGCCGGAGGTTGGCCGTGGAACTAGGCTTGAGGCGGCGCGCCGACGGCATAGCCACGGTGTTCGTCTCGGACCTTGCCCGCGCTGCCGAGACCGCCACGATCGCATTCGCGGGCAGTGGCATCAACATCAACTACGACTCGCGCCTTCGCGAGTGCAATTACGGGGATCTCAACGGGATGCCAGCCACAGAACTCAACTCGCGCCGTCTGAAGCACATCTCGAGACCGTTTCCCGCGGGACAGAGCTACCAGGACGTTATCGAAGCAACCGCGGACTTCCTTACGGACATCGCGCGGCAATTCGATGGAACCCGCGTCTGTGTCATTGCTCACTCGGCGAACAAGTGGGCCCTCGACGTTTTGTTGCTTCACATGCGGCTGGAGGACCTGGTTAGTACGCCATTCGATTGGCGTGAGGGGTGGGAGTATGCATTGGAGTGGCCGGTATAGCTGGCCGTAGTGGTCGTGGTTTGCCGCCAACCGAGCGCTTCCGCACTCGCCTCTGATGGTGGCGGTTCGTTGGGCGCATGGCGCCGAGCGGGCACGAAGGCCCGCAACTACGAGACAGTGATGCCGTAGAGCCGCTGGGCATCCTTCCGCAGCTCGGCCTGGAAATCCGGGTGCGCAACGGAGATGAGTTCGTTGATGCGTTCGCGGATGGACTTGCCGCGGAGCCGGGCGATGCCCTGCTCGGTGACCACAAAGTCCACGAATCCGCGGTGTACGGTCTGGACCGTCCCAGGCGGGTGGCCGCCAACGATCCGGGTCTTGCGCGTTCCGGATATGAGTGAACTCGATGGCAGGACGATGACCGATCCTCCGGCCGCGGTTGAGGCTCCGACAGCGAACGCGGCCTGGCCACCCGTGCCGCTGAAGAGGTTCGGTCCCTGGGTTTCGGATGAGACGTTGCCGGTCAGGTCAACCGCCATGGCGTTGTTCACGGCGACAAAGTTCTCGATCTGCAGCAGCACCCGCAGGTCGTCGGTGTAGTCGAAGTCATAGAGTTCGTAGATCGGGTTGCCATCAATGCGCTTGAGGTCCTCGGGCGGGACCTGTCCCACGGCGCTGGCGACGATCTTGCCAACGTGGTGGGGCTTGAATCGCCCCGTTATCACGCCTTTGTCCACGAGGTCCGGGATGCCGCCCGGAAGGAGTTCGGTGTGCACGCCGAGGTCGCGGCGTTCATCGAGAAACGCTGGAAGCGCGGCCGAGACATCGCCGATGCCGAATTGCAGCGTGCAGGTGTCGTACACGATTTCATTGGCGACGAGCGTGCAGATGACCTGGGCGGCGATTTCGGTTTCTTCGCTACGCGGCGGGATCGGCGCGACCGCGGGCGGGAGGTTGTACTCGATGACGCGCTGGAACTGGGAGATGTGTATGCGGTTGTCGCCGCCCGTGCGAATGAACCCTTCGTGGATTTCACCGATGAGCGTTTTGGCTATCTTCACGACGGTCGGTGTGAAGAACACGCCACCGCCGAAACTGCACCAGCCCTCGGCATCGGGCGGTGAAATGGGGATCATGGCGACATCTATGCGGTCGATGCCAGGCGGCAGCTTGCCCTGGCGGAACTGAGCGACCGGGATGTATTCGATTCTTCCTTCGCGGACAGCCGCGCGGTCGAGCGGGCTGGCGTAGGCCGTCTTGATAGTGAAGTTCGCGAGGTTTTCCGGGGTATCCCACTTGTACGGCGTCAGGAACGAGATGACCGTCACGCCGCGCAGTTCCGGGCCGCGCGCCGAAAGCGCGCCACAGAGCTGGGGCGGGACCGAAGTCCAGCCTCCACCCCAGACAGCATCGCCGTCTTTGATCAGGGATACCGCTTCGGCGGGGGAAACGAGTTTGTCCGAAACCTGTGAGCGCCAATCGGTTGTTGCCAGTGCCATATCGCGACCTCGTCTTCCGATGGAATGGCCGAAGGATAGGGGTTAGGCGGACGCGTGAGAAGTCAGGAGTTTGCGGCGCGCGCATGGGGCGGTAGTCCAGGTTTGCGTGCGACGAGGAAGAAAACCGAACCGGAGAGTGCGATTACCGCAAGGATGTCGAATCCAACTTTGTAGCTGCCCGTGCGGTCGTACATCAGGCCGGCAATGAGGGGACCGCTGATGGTGCCAAGGATGATGACCATGTTCGAGGCGCCCATGATCTTCCCGAAGGCGGAGCGACCGAAGTAGTCGGCGCGAATGGCGGTCATCTGGGGGCCTCGCCAACCCCATGCGAGGCCGTGGATGACGACGAACGCGAGGATCATCCAGAAGTTCACCGCGTGCGAGAGGATGAGCAGGCCGACACAGTGCATAGCCATGCAAGTGACCACCAGCATGCGCTTGTTCACGCGGTCGCCCAGCAGCCCACCGGAAATGTTGCCGCACATGAAGACAAACGTGAGCATGAGCACGACGGCCGAGGCTTGCCCGAGCGTGTAGCCCAGGCTCTCGCGGACGTGCGAGATGAGGTGCACGCCCATGGCCGACACCACGAACAGGGCGGACGCGTGGCCGAGAGAAGTCCACCAGAAAGCACGAGTGCGGACCGCTTCTCCGACGGTGTAGTCGGCGTAGCCGAGCGGAAGGGGCGGCGGGTCGTGGGGGCCAGGGACATGCGGTGCCCGCACTTCGCCGTCGGGTTCGAGGCCGAGGTCCTGGGGGCGATGCCGGTAGATCTGGGCGAGCGGGAGGCCCAGGCACCAGACAATGACTGCCGAGAACATCGCGGTGTGGCGCCATCCATAGGTCTCGAGGGAGTAGGCCGTGAGCGGGACGAGCATGCCGCCGAGTCCGAATCCAGCGGACATGAGGCTGATGGCCGTGGCACGGCGGCGTTCGAACCAGTTGACCGCGGCCGTGGTGGCGGTGAGGAAGCCGCTCATGCTGGCGCCGATGGACATGACGATAAACGCGCCATAGAAAGCGGGGAGCGATTGGACCTGGCTGAAGAGCATGAACCCGGTGCCGAGGATCGTGACCCCAACGCTCGCCACCTTGCGCGGGCCGAAGCGGTCGATCATGAAGCCGTGGACAGGCCCGAGGATGCCGCTTTCCGCTTCGCGGAGCGACGAGGCGGCGGAAAGCATCGTTTTGCTCCAGCCAAAGTCCTCGCGCAGCAAAACGACATAGGCGCCGTAGGCCTGGCCCATCAGCGCCCCGACCAGCATCTGCAGTCCCCCGCCGGCGAAGACGATGCGCCAGCCATAGAACGCCTTCGCCGGCCTTCGCCAAAGGGGTACCGCGGCTCGAGATGTAGCCTCGGCCACAACCGCCTCCACGAGATGGGGATAGACCGAGTCTACTTGCTGGGCCGGGACGGGCTAATCGGGCCGCCGTGTGCGGAACGTCGAGGCTGACCGTGTACGTCCGAGGCCGCGAATGCCGACGGCCACGGCTGGACCGCCCGACGTTTGGGCTATCGGCGGCGAACGGCGAAAACCACCACCCCAGCGGCCCCGAGACCAGCGACGGCGGCGCCCAACGCCCAGACAGCAGCTGCCACGGACCCATCTTCCCGCGTGGCGCCGGTCGCGGGCGGCGCCGGAGTTTCAACCGCTGGAGCCAGCGTTGCCGGGCGTGTCGCTTCGCTCGGAGGCGTGGTAGATGCTGTGGGGTTCGATAGCTCGCCCGGAGGAGGAGGGCCGTTCCCGCAGGATGTCCCAACCGCGGGGACAGCGAGCGTCAGAATGTAGGCATTGACGACGCTATCGATGCATGCGTTGCCCTGGGCGTAGATGGTATGGCCCTCGCCGCGATGGGTAACGAGCACTCCTGATTCGAGTTGCTGGCTGAGTGCCCTGCCCCATTCGTAGGGCGTGGCCGGGTCGTTCGTGGTTGCGACAACGATGATCGGCGGCGCTCCTTTGCCCTTTGGAGCGTTGACAGGGTCTGGTTTCGCGGGCCAGTAGGCACAGGTCAAACCGGCAGTCGCTGCCGATCGGCCGAAGGTTGGCGCGTCCTTTGCGAATCGCTCGCCGAGTGAACGGTAGGCTTCGGGGTCCTTGGGACACTGGTTATCGACGTAGTTCACGGCGGCATTTGCCTCGAGAAGGTTGGGATAACTCCCGTCACCCTCTCGTTGCAGGTAGGAGTCGGTGAGACGCACGAGGCCGGTGCCATCGCCAGCGGCCGCATCCTGGATGGCGCGGGTGAGCGAACCCCAACTGCGCTTGCTGTACATGGCTGAGATGATTCCAAGCTGGACTTCACCGGGACCGGCCGGCCGGTCCGCCCCTTTGGCAGGGATCGGGGACCTTTCGGCACTCGCAATGATGGCGTTGACGGTCGTCCGCGGGTCAGTGCCGTTCGTTGCGATTGCACAGGAGTTCGCGCCGCAATCCGCCAGGTACGCCTCGAAGGCCCGTTCGAACCCGATCATCTGCGTGCGATTCACATCTTCGAAGCTGAGGGCGAGATTGGTGCCCCCATCGAGGACCATGGCCCGGATGTGCTGCGGAAACATATCGGCGTAGACCGCGCCGATTGATGTGCCATACGAGTAGCCGACGTAGTTGAGAGTCTGCTCGCCGAGCGATTCGCGGATGCGGTCCATGTCGCGGGCTACGTTTTTGGTGCCGAGGTACGGCAGGATGTCGCCATACTTTGTCGCGCAGGCATCGGCGAAGCGTTTCGACTCGGCCTTGGCCTGCTCCCATTCGGCGTCGGTATCGGGGTCAGGGTCGGCGGCGACCAGGGCCTGCAGGCTGTCATGGCAAACGATGGGCGAACTCTCGCCGACGCCACGAGGATCGAACGAAACGATGTCGAAGCGGTCCCGAATGTCGCTGGCGAGCAGGCCCCGCCAGATACGCACGAATTCGTTTGCCGAGGCGCCGGGACCGCCGGGATTCGCCAGGAGCACGCCGACCCGGAGTTCTGGCTTACGAGCTTTGATCCGGATAAGGGACAGATCGATCGTCCTGCCATCGGGTTTGCTGTAGTCGAGGGGGACGGCAAACGTCGCGCACTCTATCTGACCACAGGATTCCCATCCGATTTCCAATGCCGCGGAGGTCGCGCTTGAAGAGTTTGTTGTGGAGCAGGCAAAACCGGCAAAGGCGAGGAGAACGGCAGCGGCAATGATGGGGCGCATAGCAGTGAAGACGGTAGCAGGAGAGCCGGTAAGGAGGGGTCATCCTCCCCACTCGCAGCCCGGCACGGAACGTGTTCGCCGCAAGGCCGCCCGTCGGTCCGCCATTGAGTATGTGCGGGAGCGTCCGCCACTTGGCCTATTGGAAGTGGGCCATGACTTCGTTTGCGAACTTGTCCATCACAGCCTTCGTATCATCGACGGTTCGCCCGAGGTTGAAGCCGGGGATAATCAGTTCATCGACGCCGGCCTCGGTGTACTGCTCGACAAGGGCGCGGATCTGGACGCCATTTCCAGCAATCGCCGGACGACCCGAGGCGCGCATACGTTCAGCCACGGAGGCGTCGTCGGTCATGGCGAGCATGCCCTGCGCGGAGTGCTTGATGGACCTGGGGTCGCGACCGATTTCCTCGCAGTACCGATTAAGAATGGCACCTTTGTGGGCGAGGACCTCGGGCGTACCCCAGACGTTCCACTCATCGGCGTAGCGGGCGGCGATGCGCAGCGTGCGCTGTTCGCCGCCGCCACCGATCAGAAGGGGCAAAGGCTGTTGCACGGGCCTGGGCGCGAGGGGGGCGTCGGTCAATTGGTAGTACTTCCCGGCGAAGGTGGTCTTGTCGTTCGAAAACAGCCCCTTGACGACCTGGCAGGCCTCTTCGAAACGGTTCATGCGCCCGCCAAGCGTCGAGAAGTCGATGCCGTAGGCCCTGTGTTCGTTTTCCTGCC
The DNA here is from genome assembly GCA_031431695.1 of Dehalococcoidia bacterium. Taxonomy (GTDB): domain Bacteria; phylum Chloroflexota; class Dehalococcoidia; order Tepidiformales; family Tepidiformaceae; genus Amarobacter. Next base: position 338 of record JANPDX010000041.1, on the reverse strand, counting down.
AACCGGCGCCGAGACCGAGGACGCAGCGGCCTCCGGAGATGTTATCGACGTTGGCGGCCATTTTGGCGAGGACCGCGGGATGGCGGTAGGTGTTGCCGGTGACGAGCGCGCCGACCCGAACGCGAGGGACGGCCGCGGCCAGCGCGGCAAGAGTGGTCCAACATTCCGACATTGGCCCGCTGGTGTCTTCGGCGTTGGGCATGAAGTGGTCGGCGAACCAGACGGAATACCAGCCGGTCTCTTCGGCGTGCAGCGAGAGCGCGAGTGTATCGCTCCAGGAATTGGCAGGGCTGGGCCAGAAACTAAATCGCATGATGCAATCTCCGCGGTGAGTGCTG
>JANPDX010000040.1:0-1883 GCA_031431695.1 Dehalococcoidia bacterium | reverse complement strand
TTTCCGCGGGTGACATGGACGTTTCTGATGCCGGGACTGGTGTTCTTCGGTTATCCGGTGTCAACGGTGGTGCTCGCGACGGTGGCGTTGTACATGGCCTACATGCTGATTGAGGCGGCGACCTGGACAACGAGTGCGTTGCTGGTGGTGCCACCGTCGTCGCACCGGCTCTGGCACGGATGGTGGACTATCCCGTTCATGCCGGCCTACCGGTATTTCGTTTTCTGGTTGCGGTTCGCGGGAGTGCTTACCGTACTGACTGAAGCGCACCAGTGGCGGACGACGGACCCGGTAACGGCATCGAGGAAAGAGTTGTTGAGGCTCGTCCACACACGGGCCGAGCCGGTGGACGCCAAGGCGGCCTAGTGTTGACCCGCCTCGGGTTTTCGGTGTCCGGCGTTGACGCGGGATCCGAGCGGTAGCTCTTAGCGCGGCGCGTACTTGGGTGCGCGCCTCCGCAAGGTTGGTGGCGTGCGCACCCCGGACTCCCGTAGTGTGAGCAGAGCTCGAACCGGGGTGATCACGTGGCCCGACCGCTGGAAGACATCCGCATCCTGGACCTGACCTGGGTGCTGGCAGGGCCGTTCGCTTCGATGGTGCTGGCCGACCTCGGGGCCGATGTCGTGAAGGTTGAGCGTCCGCCGAACGGGGACATCTCACGAACCACGGGCCCATACCAGAACGGGTGGAGTGGGTACTTCTTTAGCATCAACCGTGGCAAGCGCAGCGTCTCCATCGACCTGAAGGCGGACGAAGGCAAGGACCTCTTCCTGAAGCTCGTGGAACAGGCAGACGTGGTGATGGAGAACTTCACGCCGGGAACGATGGCACGGCTCGGCCTGGGCTACGACGTGCTCTCGCAACGCAACCCGCGGGTAATCATGGCGAGCGTCTCGGGGTTCGGGCAGACCGGACCGTACAGCGAGCGGCCGGCGCTCGACATCGTGGTGCAAGCGATGGGCGGGGTGATGTCGATAACTGGTGAGCCGGGGGGTGGACCGGTGCGGCCCGGCACCTCCTACGGCGACCTGACGGCGGGACTGTTCGCGACGGTGGGGATCCTGACAGCACTCCATGAGCGCGAGCGAAGCGGAATGGGACAGGCGGTCGATATTTCGATGCTCGATTGCCAACTGGCGGTGATGGAAAACTCGATCATGCGCTACTTCGTGACGGGCGAGGTGCCGGGGCGGCTGGGGACGCGGCATCCGAGCGCGACGCCGTTCCAAGCGTTCCCTACTATCGACGGACACATCGTCGTCGCGCTGGCATTCGGCGAGGAGAACCAGTGGGGGCTGCTCTGTGCGATGTTGGGAGTCCCCGAACTGATCGATGACGAGCGGTTCGAAACGGGGCCGAAACGGACACGCAACCATGCGGTCCTGGAGCCGTTCCTCAACGAGGCCTTCCGGAAGCGGACAACAGCCGATTGGTATTCGGACTTCCTGGAGGCGGGCATCCCCTGCGGCCCCGTGAATTCGGTCGAAGATGTCGTGAACGACGAACAGGTGAAGTTCCGTCAGAGCATCAAAGAAGTGACGCACCCGGTTGCTGGCACAATCAAGGTCGCCGACACGCCGGTGCGAATGTCTCGGAGCGAGACGGGGATTAAGGGGCCGCCACCGAGCATGGGCGCTGATACGGCGGGCGTACTGGCGGAGTGGCTTGGGATGGACGCCGAGGCGGTGGCTGCGCTGGAAGCGACCGGCGCGGTGGCGACGAAGGGTGGGCCGGACATTTCCCGGATCGCGTGACGTGGGCCGGGCGAGCGCTTCCGCACTCGCCCCCGACGGCGCGATAGATTCATTGGTAGAGGTTGTGGGCCTCGATGTAACGGCGAACGGTGGGCGGCAGATGAAGTTCGTTGTCGCCTGCCGCGAGCG
>JANPDX010000039.1:0-25649 GCA_031431695.1 Dehalococcoidia bacterium | reverse complement strand
GCCTTTCGCCTCGTCTATCCCCAGCGCGGCTGTTCGCCGAGATCGATGCCGAGGGCAACCTTGCCGACGATTTCTGGCGCCAGCAGCGTGTTCGCCGGGTGGAATCCGCCACAGCGGACATCGCGGTAGAGGCGTTCCAGTTCGTTCGATTTGAACATGCCCGTGCCGCCAGAGATGGCGAGGGCCCGGTTTACGACATCGGCGGCGCCTTCGACGATGTTGTGCTTCGTCGCCACGATGTGCATGAACCACTTGTCGGCATGGTCAAAATTGTTGTTCCAGTCGTTCGTCAGGCGGTCGAGTTGAGCGTCCATCGATACGAGTTGCATAGCCATCTTGGCGGCGTTGTGCTGGACCTCGGGGTTGTAGGCCATGCTTCGCGTCAGTGCGATCGACGTGCGTTTTCGCGCGCTCGCGATGGCGAGGTCCATGGCTCGATGGGCAATCCCGAGATAGACCGCGTCGATCCCGCTCAGCGCGACCGCGAAGAGGCAGAGGATGAACAGGTCGTTCTGGCCGGGCGGGATGACGCGGCCGATGTACTTATCCGGGATGAACACCCCGTTGAGGATGGTGTCGTCGCTCTTCGTGGCGCGCATGCCCATGACGTCCCAGGTTTCCTTGATCGTGTAGTTCGGCGTGTCGCGTGGCATGAACGCATGGATGACGGTCCCGTCGTCTGTCATGGCGTGGCAGCCGTATCGAGTCCAGACGGGTGTCAGACTTCCAAACATTTTGTGACCGGTAATCTTATATCCGCCATCGACACGCTCAGCCTTCGACGTGGAAAGCAGACCGGGTAGGTCATTGCCGGATTCGGCATGTCCGGCGGCGAAAATTTCGCCGGCGGCGGCTTCCTTTAACACCCATTCGAGAGCGGGATCGCCGAGGCGCCGCATTTCGGCGGCGATGCCGACCCAGTATGAGTGCATGTTGACGGCGAGGGCCGTCGCGGGAGCGTACTCGGCGATGTGCTGGATGATCTTGCAGTACTCCGGCAACGTCCATCCAAGGCCGCCGAGGTCTTTCGGTACCAGACCTTTCATGAAGCCCGCGGCTTTCAGCGTATCCCAGTCCTCCTGGAAGAATCGGTTTTCCCGGTCATACGTCGATGCCCGGCTGCGGAAGATCTCGAGCGTTTCGTCGCTCACGGTTCCCGGGCGTTCCATAACAGCAGTCATGACTATCTCCTCGAAGAATTGCGCCTACGTTACCACCGGGTATTCGCATTGCAAGGGATTCGTGCGGGACGGTCAAGAACTTCTCGGTTGCCTCGCGTGGCACCGGCCGCCCGGTGGCCCATGAGCGTACGGCGCACCGACACGGCTAGAATGGTTCCATGCCTGATTTCGTAGTAGTTGGCGGTAACCGTGGGCGAGACACTGGCTCATCGAAGGTGGTGACGTTCGTGGTGCGGTGGCTGATTACCGCCACCGCCGTGTGGGTCGCCGCCGAAATCGTGAGCGGTATCCAGCTCGAAGGCTGGAAGAGCACGCTGCTTGTCGCGCTGATCCTCGGCTTGCTCAACGCCTACCTGAAACCGCTACTCGTCATTGGCACTCTTCCCGCCCTTGTGATGAGCCTCGGAATCTTCCTGATCTTCATTAACACGGCGCTGCTCGCATTGACCGCATGGATCGCCGGGAAGTTCGATTCCGTTCACTTTGCGATCGACGGCTTTTGGGCTGCGTTTTTCGGCGCGGTCATCATCAGTGTCGTGAGTTTCTTCATCAGTCTCGTCGTGAACCCGAAAAGGATCGGACGCCTGGTAGGTCGATAATCGCCGGCTACCGCAGGCCAGCGAGCACCATCAACTCTTCCGCGAGTTGTTTGCCGAGGCCGCCCGCGGTTTCGGCCGGGCCGGCCATTTTCGAACGGACGATGCGCCCTTCGACCGCTATCAGCGCGTTGAGCTTCAGAGTGCTCCCGAAGTGCTCGGCGTAGGCCGCCGCCGGGAAGCTACAGCCGCCGTCTAGCGTCGCGAGGAACATCCGTTCAGCGGTTACCGTCTGGCGAAGGATGGGGTCATCAATCTGTTCGAGGGCTGAACGCGTTGCCGTGTCGTCGCCGCGGCACTCGATCGCAAGCGCACCCTGGGCGGGGGCCGGTAGCATCTCTTCGAACCCGAAGACGTGGTCGGCGCGGGACTCGGCGCCCAGCCTCCGCAGGCCCGCCAGCGCGAGTACCGTTGCGTCGTATTCGCCACTTTCCACTTTTGCGATGCGCGTTTCGACGTTCCCGCGGATGGGCCGGACGTCGAGATCCGGCCGCAATTCGAGCAGTTGCGCCGTCCGCCGAGGGGAGCTCGTCCCGACAACGGCGCCCTTTTTCAGGCGCCGAAGGTCAACATGCATCGCGCTCACGAGCGCGTCACGGGGGTCTTCGCGCAGGGGAACGGCCGCGATGATCAATCCGGCCGGGCGTTTGGTCGGCAGGTCTTTGTAACTGTGGACGGCCAGATCCGCTTCCCCGCGCAACAGGGATTCCTGAATGGCCGTTGTGAACCACCCCGCCATGTCGCCTTGCGGTAGCGGCGTTGTCTGATCGCGGTCGCCGGCCGTGGCGATGGTGACGACCTCAATCGCCAGGCCCGGGTTCTTCGCCCGCAGCAGATCGATGACGAGGTCAGTCTGGGTGAGCGCGAGCCTGCTGCCGCGCGTTGCCAATCGGAGCGGGTTCACGAGGTCGCAACTTCGCGGAGCACGTCGTGGGCCGCGCGGACGGTCGCATCGAGTTCGGTTTCCGTATGGGCGGCTGAAACGAACCATGTTTCGAACTGCGAAGGCGGGAGCATGGCGCCGCGCCTGAGCATCCCCGCGTGGAAGCGAGAGAACGCCGCCGTGTCGCATTCGCGAGCCTCGGCGTAGTCGCGTGGCGGCTCCGGGCGGAAGAAGAGCGTCAGCGCAGAACCGCGGCGCACGACGGTGGCGCGTATTTCGGCGCGACGAATCGCGGCGGTGAGCCCGTTTTCGAGGTGACGGCCCAGTTGTTCGAGCCGGTCATACACTGTCCCGCCGGCCAATTGGTCCAGCATCGCCGAGCCCGCGGCCATCACCAACGGGTTTCCCGAGAGGGTCCCGGCCTGGTAGACCGGGCCCATTGGCGCGAGCAGGTTCATCAGGGCGGCGGGGCCGCCAAGCGCGCCGACTGGCAGTCCGCCGCCAATGACTTTTCCGAGGCAGGCGAGGTCGGCTCCCGGCAGCAGCCCACTCAACCCGTAGCGGAAGCGGAAGCCGGTGATCACTTCGTCGGCAATGAGCAGCGCACCGTGGGCCTTCGGGACGGTGTTCAGGGCAGCGAGGAACTCGGGCGTGGGCTCGACCAGGCCCATGTTGCCCGCCACGGATTCGACAATGACCGCGGCAGTTTCGCTTGCGCGGTGCTCGAACCATTCAGCCAGGGCGACCGGATCGTTGTATGGCAGCACGGCGGTCAAAGCGGCGACCTGCTCCGGTACACCGGCGGAGTCACTCAGGCCAAGCGTGGCGACCCCGCTACCGGCCTTCACCAGAAGCCCATCGCTGTGCCCATGATAGCCCCCGTCGAACTTCACCAGGACATCGCGCCCGGTTGCCGCCCGGGCGAGCCGGATTGCGGTCATCGTCGCTTCCGTGCCTGAGTTCACGAAACGGATCCGTTCGAGCCCGGTGGCCTCCGTGACCCGGCGCCCGAGTTCGACTTCTCCCGGTGTGAGTGCGCCAAACGCGGTACCTTCACCCGCGGCCTTGCGGATTGCTGCGACGACCGGCGCCGGTGCGTGCCCCAGGATGAGCGGCCCGAAGGCGCCGATGTAGTCGATGTAGCGGTTGCCCTCGGTGTCGAAGACGTTGGGGCCCTGCCCGCGCGCAATGGGGATGGGCGTGCCGCCAACCGAGCGGAACGAGCGGACCGGGCTGTTCACGCCGCCCGGGAACAGCGTTCGCGCCGATTCGATGATGTCTGCGTTTGTCATTGGGCCTCGATCATCGCTGATAAATAGCGCTCGCGCAGTTCGTTTCCCGGTTCCTCGAACGCGGCGAACGGAATGGTTGCATCGATGACCGCTGAGGCGGGCCGGTTCGTTTCCCAGAGAGCCGCTTCGCGGCACAGCGCAACCATCACGCTGCACGGTTCCGGACAGGGGATCTCTTCCGGTCCACAGGCAGCGTCACTCCAGACAGGTACCCGGACGCATCCCCCACAAAGTGTGCCGATAGCCAGCAAGCGGCGGCCCTGCGAGAGCGACGAGCTGGATTCGTAGCGTCCGCTTTGCCGCGCAAGTACAGCCTCGAGTGGCACCACGGGCAGGTTGCCGGTTGCCAACATGCGCTGGTGGACGGTCGCCATGGGGTAGACGGCCTCGATGGCTGGCGCAAGCGGAAAGCTGCTGGTGATGACGACTTTCCAGCCGCGTGGAAGTGTCCGCGCGCCCGAAAGCGGCCGGTAGCGGCCGTCGTCCCCCTGCCGAATGAACGCGGAGACAGCCTCGGCGCTCGATTCGAGTTTGCGGCAGCCTTTTCCGGGTACTCCAACCGTCGTCCCATCGACGCCGTCACGAATCGTCAGTTCGCCGAATCTCCGGCCGGTCAACTGGTTCCCGCCAGGCCGAGAATCACATCCGCGACGGCCGGATGTGTCCCGACAGGACGCGCGTAACGGACGATTCGGCCGTCCTTGCGAGTCTCGACACCGTCGAGAGCGAGGTCGGCCGGTATCGTCTGACCGACGTGCCAGCCATCGGCAACGAAGAATGGGACAACGACAACGGCGGGGGCCGTGAACTGCTCGAGAAGGTTCAACATGCCGGGTTCCTGGTCAAGGAAGATTGCGCCAACCTCTTCGAATTTCCCGGCCTGGCGCACCGTGTCTGTCATGGCGTAAATGTTCTTCTCGGACTCCGAATCGCGGCGCGTGCCGTGGCCGAGCACGGCGATAGCGTCGTTGCTCGTGGCCCCTGCTTCGCGCGCGCGTTCGATGATGACGGCGGCCAGTGCCGGGTCTGATCCAATCGGACCGGTATACCGAATCCGCTGTTCGCCGCGCATGGTGATGGCTCCGTCGAGGCGCATTTCACGCGGGATGACGGTGTTCGTGAAGTAGCCGTTGGAGATGAATACCGGTACCACCACGATATCGCGTGCCTCGCAGCCATCAAGCACACGAGAAAGCGATGGCTCTTCTTTCCAAAACCCGGCCCGCACCTCGGCGAAGCTACCCCGGCGCCGCAACTCCTCCGCGTGAGACAGCACGGGAGCGCTCGAGTTGGCGTTCAGGTGGCTGCCATGGCCGACAAGGACGAGGGTGGTCACGGGCGGTCCCCGCGCTTCTCGGCCAAGCGCTTCTGGCGTTCCTGGCGGGCGAGGTAGGTGACCGTGCCCCAGCCGGGGCCGAGCGCCGCGACAATTCGTTCGCGGATGGCCTTGGCGAGAGACGGCGAGGCTCCTCCGGTGGAGACGGCGATGGCGAGGTCTCCGTCGCGGATTGTGGCCGGTGTGAAGAACGTGCTCTCATCCTGTGCGTCGGTCACTACCACCGGGATGTTGCGAGCCCTGGCCAGTTCCCCGACTCGGCGATTGACGGCGCGGTCGCTCGTGCAGGCGAAGACGAGTGCCCAGGGTGCCGCGGCGTCCATATCGCTGTCCTCGAACCCACGCTCGTAGACGGTGACGAACGGCTGCTGGCGGAGCCGGTCCGAGATTTCGATGGCGATCACGGCGATGCGGAACTCCCCCTCCGCAAGGTTGCGGGCCTTGCGGAGCGCAACGGCGCCACCGCCAACGATCAACGCAGGGCCAGCTTCTGGCCGCAGTTCAATCATGATGCTCAAGAGAGCGTCGCCTTCACAGCTGCAACGAGCCCATCGATTGATGGATCGAGGGCTACCGCATCAACCCGCCCGAATGCCTCTTGCGTGGCGGAGGCGGCCTGGGGTCCTATTGCACAGAGCCTGGTTGAGCTGGCCAGCCGGCTTTCGCCGAGAGCCGCGCGAAGAAATCGCGCCGCGGAGGCGCTCGCGAATGTGATGGCATCGGCGGAAAGCACGCGCGCCGTGAGGGCTTCGGCCATGGAGGCCGGGCGCGTCTCGTAAACGCTCACCTGTTCGACATGGGCGCCGCGTGAACGCAGGCCATCAGCGAGCAGGTCTTCGCTCAGTGAACCTCCAGGTAACAGGATGCGGGCACCGCGAACACGGGGCAGTTCAGCCGCAAGGCACTCGCCCGTCGGCGTTCGTGGCAGGAAATCAGCGATCAGCCCCTGCGTTTTGAGTGCTCCGGCGGTTGCCGGCCCGATAGCGGCGATCAGCGTCGTGGCGAGTGATCGGGCATCGCGGCCCGCTTCGCCCAGTGCGGCGAAGAAGGCATCGACCCCGTTTTGGCTCGAGAACACAATCCAATCCCAGCGGGTCCCAACCCGTTCGTCGGTGATGAGATCCCGCGGGGCGTGAAGGATTTCCAGCACGGGCGCCTCGATGACATCCGCCCCGAGGGCTTCGAGTTTGGCGCGGAGATGGCTGGCCTGGGAACGCGTCCGCGTCACGACGACAGACTTCCCGGCCAGTGGCAGGGGCTCACGCCAGTCGATGGAGGGCGCGAGGGCAACCACATGCCCGACTACCGTAATCAACGGGGCCGGCAGTGCCGCTTTCGTGACCGCGTCGCCGATTGTCCCGAGCGTCGCGACAACCATTCGTTGCGATGGGAGCGTGCCGTTCGAGATAGAGGCCACCGGGGTATCACGGTTGCGGCCTGCCGCCATCAGCTTTTTTGCTATGCCCGGGAGTGCCGCCGCTCCCATGAGGATCACAACTGTGTCGATCCGCGCGAGCGCGTCCCAATCGATCGAGCCTTCGGTGGTGGTTTCGGTGCCTGTCACCACGATGAAGCTCCGTGCGATGCCGCGATGGGTGACCGGGATGCCCGCATAGGCTGGGACAGCGACGGCCGAGGTCACGCCCGGAATCACCGCGAACGGAATCCCTGCGGCGCGAAGCGCGATGGCTTCTTCTCCGCCGCGGCCGAACACGAATGGATCGCCGCCCTTGAGCCGGACGACCCGCTTTCCGGCGCTGCCAAGCTCGATGAGCAGGCGGTTGATTTCTTGCTGCGACATGGAATGGGCGCCGGCGCGCTTCCCGACGTCCACGCGTTCCGTGTGGGCGGGGCAAAGGTCGAGCAGAGACGGCGCGAGCAACGCATCGTGAAGGACGATGTCGGCGGACTGCAGGGCGCGCAGGCCTGCCAGGGTGAGGAGCCCCGGATCTCCAGGGCCGGCGCCGACGAGCGTGACGAATCCGCCGATGGCTTCCATTGCGAAGGATTGTGCCACGGAAACACCTTCACCCGGGATGATCGCGCTAACCAATTTCGTCCAGGATCCCGCCGATCGTCGCCTTTGCGCAGGTGAACATCGGCGTATCGCGGTGTGTGTAGAGGCTTGCTTCGGTGTAACGAAGCCGCCCAACCAGGTCAACGAATTCCTGAGGATAGTTCGAGTCGAAGCTCACTACGAACTCCTGATCGTCGATGCCGTAACTGTAGCTCGTGTTGAGACGGATGCCTTTGAATGGTGACGCGGCGTGAATGTGTTCGTCCATCATGCCCTGGCGCGCGTGCGGCGTCAGGCCGTACCAGGGCCGCGTTTTCACGAAGGGATAGACGAAGAGGTAGTCGCCTTCGCCTGGCAGGAGTTCCACCCCGTGGCCTGAGCCGTCAATATGATTTACGTACTGCGACCGCTTTTGGAGCGAAAGGAAGCTGTAGGGCTGCGTGAGATAGCCCGCGAACCGTGTTCGGTTCAGATCGGCCTGCATCGCCCGGAAGCAACCCGGATCGTTCGAAATACGCCAGAGCATAAAGTCACAGTCCGCACGCAGACCAACGAGCGAATAGGTACGCAGAATCAGGTCGTCGCGTCCGTTCCATCCATCGATAACGGCCTCGTATTCGCTCTTCAGTTCCAGGCGCTGAGCTGCATCAAGCCGCCGGAACGCCGGGTCGGTTTTGAAGAACGCGTAGTTTAAGAATTGCCGCTTTGCCCGGTCCGGTTCTCTCGCGGTTACCTGTCCGCTTGGGTCAAGGTCCACCATGGGGCCGCGGCGAGGGGGTGGGGCCCCGGTCTCGGGAGGGCTCTGGGGATGTGTCATCGGAGACCGCCCAGGGCCAGCTCGGGGCGGAGACCGAAGCCATCGCGATACAGTTCCTGGATCCGATCGAACTCGGCCTGGCTCAGTTGAGGCACCTCGGTTGCCTGCACGAACTCTTCCAATCCGGCCATGTCGTAGATGTTGGGAATAACGCTAGCGACCGAGGGCTCTCGGAGGATGAACTGGATCGCCGCCTGGCCGAGCGTGCGCCCATTTTCGAGGAACCGGAGGTGCTCGACCTTGCCAAGAGCTTCGTTCCAGGCACTCAACTTCTCCGGAGTGTTCGTGCGCCAACGGCGGTGGTCACCCTCCGCGAATTCGCCGGCTCGCGCTGCGGTGCCGTCCAGCAGCCCCGATGCGTGTGGAACACGGACGAGCACGGAAACGTTGTGCGCTTGTGCATCTGGGAATACGGCTGCGCCGAGGTGCTGTTCTAACAGGTTGTAAATGATCTGTGGCGGCGCGCCCCGCCCGATTGCAGCAATCCCCTCAGCGGCCTGGCGGAGGTCAAGCGCGGGGCCGAGCGCCACGCCGTACGCTCGGATGAGTCCCTCGTCGCGGGCACGTTCGAGCGCTTCGAAAAGGTCGTCGCGCTCAATCGCATCAAGGCGAGGGTTGTGCAGCTGGTAGTAGTCGATGTAGTCAGTTCCGAGGCGCTTCAGCGAGCCCTCGAGGGCCTGTCTCATGTATGCCGGTGACCAATCGTGAGCACGTTCCTGTTGATTGGGCCGTTCGGCCTGGCTATAGATGTCATATCCGAATTTGGTCGCGATCACGACCTTGTCGCGGACGTCGCCAAGCGCCTCCGCCACGATGCTTTCGGCGGCGCCGTTCGAATAAGTATCGCCCGTATCGAAGAACGTAACTCCAAGATCATAGGCGCGGCGCAGCAAGGCCTTGCCTGCCTCCCGGTCGCTAATGCCCCACCACGGAGTGCCGACCGTCCACACCCCGAAGCCAACGGCGGATACGGTGAGTGGAGTGCCGTTGATGTTTCGGTATCTCATTCCGTTGCTCCTTCGCACGGTTCGCGCATCTGTTCCGGGTCGATGCCGTTGGCGAGACACCATCGTTCATATGCTGCTGGTAGCACCTCGGATGGCTTGATCTCGCTGCGTCCGCCCCAGAAGACGTTGGTATACGACACAGGGACGCAAGCCTCGGCCAGGTGGGCATCAATCGCGGCCTTGTGGGTGGCAACGTCTTCCTTCTCCATCCCATGTGCGACGGCCATCACGTTCACGTTGCGGAAACTTGGGCCAGCTTCGCGCCAGTAGGCATGCGTGATGACGTCGTGGCGTCCTACCTCCCTTCCCGCGGCGATCTCGCTCCCGGGAGGGACCGCCCAGTGGAAGAGTGCGTTGTACCGCGTGGCGCGTTCGCCCCCGGCGGTTGGTTTCACGTGCTCCAGGAATGTGGAGAATCGCCCAATAACTGCCTTCCGGTTGAGCTCCGCTGCTACCTCGCAAAAGGCGTCCAAGCTCTCTCCAGCCTCAATCGCGCGGCCAGCCCAGAGCTCGGGACCGATCTCGGCCGGCTGAAACTCCCGCTTGAGCGCCTCAAGGACTCGCCACTCCCGCGCGTTGAGACTCGTGACCGTCGGAAACATCACTTCGCCCGGTGTTTCAGAACGATTGCCCGGTACAACTCCACGCCGCCGGGTATGGCCAACGCCCAGCGCGAAGAGCGCTTTCGCCGGCATCAACCGATGGTCCGAGGCGCCGATTCTCCCGCCGAGGTAAGCCGCATGTCGTTTCAGCGAGTACCCCTGGGGAACCTTCAGCGTCGTCCAGAGACGGTACTCCGCTCCCGCGGCGCCCGGGTCGCTACTCCGGATCACAACGTGTCCAGAGAAAGGGTCCTGAAGTGCCATTTCATCGAAGGCCTCATGAAGCCGCGCGGCCGGGACTTTCCAGGCAGCCAACGCGCCGGGGGCCAGGTTGGTGGCGAGCAACGTTTGCCGCACCCGTCGAACCGTTCCCGCCTCGAGCATCGCGCGAACCTGCTCGCGAACCGTCTCAACGGTGAGCGCAGTCTCCGCCGCTATGACGGCGAAGGGATCGCGGTGGAATCCGGAAACGCGGTCCTCGGATACGGCCAGGATGCGCTGATTGAGGGGGTCGCTCATCGTCGTTGGCAGAGTCGCGGTGGTCATTGGCCGCTTACCGGCTGCGCGAACAGATCCGCAAAACGGGTTGCCATCTCGGCATCACCCATTTCGCGCAGTCTCGCGGAAGGAGCATGCAGCAGGCGATTCACGACGGAGCGGGTGATGGCGTCGATTGTCTCGACCGGGAGTTGCGGATAGAGCCGGGCTATGCGGTTCGATTCGGCGACGCGGATGGATTCGGCCTCTTTGCGCATTCTGCCCACCGGCGAGGCTGAGTCCTCGGCCCTGTCCGCCATCCCCGCCGCTACCAACTCATTCAGACGGTCGCGGAGTGTGGCACGGCGGCCGGGATCAGAGGAGTCCTCGCGCAGGGACCGGGTGATCTCGCGCAATGCGATCACCGGGGCCAGGTGTTCGGCGAAGTTCGGCGGCGCACCGAGGTCGATGTAGGCCCGCGCCACGGGGGTAGCATTTGCCGTCAGTTCCATTGCACCCGACCCGAGACAACCGACTGCGACGTCGAAAGGTCCGCTCTGCATCATTTGGGTCAACGGCATCCAGCGAATGCGTTCCGGGATTTCGGGTTCAGCCCGGCTGGCAACGGCGATGTCTTCGAATCCGAGCGCGGTCGCCCGGCGAACCACGTCGCGCCCCAACGCTCCCGCGCCTATCACCAGCAGCGATCCTGGCGGGCTAATCCGGGCGAGGGCCAGTCCCGTATCGAGCATATAGCCGGTCGTGGCAGTGAAGCCCGCCTCCGCGCGAAGCCGCCGTGCCGCCGCGATCGGGACGTCGAGCCAGGGCGCACGGGAGCGAAGCTCGGCGATACCGGACCGAACTTGGCCGAGAATCTGGAACTCCCCCAGCACAGCCGAATCGAGACCGGCAGCGATGGCGGCGAGATGCTGCAAGGCGTTTGTGCGAGACGTGTGCCCGGGGGCCGCGCAGCCGCACTCCGCGAGACCGATGGCTTCGATGCGTTGACACGTCTCCACGATGCCGGCGGCCGAATGGGTGCGGCGCACCGCCTCTCGGGTCGCCAGAAGCTGGTCCCGCCGTAAACCGGTGGTGTCCCACGAGCAAATTGTGAAAGTTCTTAAATCTCTCATATTGGTCTTTTCTAGTTTCGAGCAATCCAATTTGGCACCGTATGGGCTGTTTATACCACCGGCGAGCAGAAGAGCGCAATCCATGTTTTGCCGGATCTCCCTATACTGCTGGCGATGCAAGACAACGTCCCCGCCGGAATCAAATATGAGGCGGTCAGCCGCTTCTTCGCCGAAAACGTCCCGGGTGGCGATGCGCCGCTGACTTTTTCGTTTATCAGTGGCGGCCGCTCGAACCTCACCTATAAGGCCGAGAACGCGAACGGGATTTGGGTCTTGCGGCGGCCGCCCCTGGGCCACGTTCTCCCAACTGCGCACGACATGGGCCGGGAGTTCCGCGTGCTCTCGGGACTGGCAAAGGTGGACTTCCCTTCGCCGAAGCCAGTGGTGCTTTGCGAGGATGGCAGCGTCAACGATCACCCGTTCTATGTGATGAACTACTGCGAAGGGGTGATCATCGTCGACAAAATCCCGGCTGGTTTCGCGGACGACGAAGCCGGGCGAAAGGAAATCGGCCACGCGTTGGTCGACACGCTCGTGCGTCTCCACTCGATTGATTACAACGCGGTTGGCCTTGGCGAATTCGGCCGCCCGGAAGGGTACTCGGCTCGCCAGGTCCGCCGTTGGTCCGAACAATGGGCACGGTCCGCGACGCGTCCGATTGCGGAAATGGCCGAACTCATTCGCCGCCTGCAAAACAGCATTCCGCCCTCGCCCGCCCCAACCATCGTTCACGGCGACTACCGGCTCGGGAACATGATGCTCGACCCCAAGAACCCGCGCCGCGTCGTGGCCGTGCTGGACTGGGAAATGGCGACGCTCGGTGACCCGCTTTCCGACCTGGGGTACACGCTCGGATACTGGGGAGACATGTCCGATACGCCCGAATATCTCGCTGCCCGCACTGCAAGCGCCGTCACCGCTCAACCGGGGTTTCATTCCCGAGCCGAACTGGTCGCCGAATACGCGCGCCTCAGCGGCCGGGACGTTTCAGCGATCGAGTGGTACGAGATTTTCGCGACTTACAAGCTGGCCGTCATCGTCGAGGGTATTCACGCGCGCTTCCTCGCCGGGGAAACCGTCGGCGCCGGGTTCGAAGGCTACGGCGAACGCACCGAAGCGCTGATCGCGGAGGCGTTCGCTGCCACAGAGAAGGCGGCTGACGCCAGGCTCCGGGGCGTGGGGTAACCTCACCCCCGACCCCTCTCCATTCGATGGAGAGGGGAGAAATGGCGAAAGTTGGGTCCAATGAGAGTCACCTACGACTCGCAGTTCGACTTGCTCTATTTGGAGTTCGACGGTTCGGCGACGAGCGTTCGGAACGAGGATGCCGGCGACAGCGTCGTGCTCGATATCACCGAGGACGGCCGCCTCGCAGGGATCGAGATCCTCGACGCTTCGAAGCTGATGGACTTATCGCGGCTCTTGCCTATCAAATATGAGGCCGTTGCCGCCTCCGCCTAATGTTGGCCCTTGACTAGGCTCAAGAACTCCGCGCGCGTAACCGCTGACTGTTTGAAGTCGCCGCGCATTGCGCTGGTGACCATGCGGCTACCGGGCTTTTTCACACCCCGCATCGTCATGCAGAGGTGCTCGGCTTCGATCACGACCGCCACGCCGTCGGGTTTGAGCACTTCCATGATTGCTTCCGCTATCTGGCTGGTGAGCTGCTCCTGGATTTGGGGGCGGCGGGCGAAACCTTCGACCACGCGTGCGAGCTTGCTGATGCCAACCACGCGTCCGTCCGGGATGTAGCCCACATGCGCCTCGCCGTGGAAGGGGAGGAAGTGGTGCTCGCACATCGAATAGAAAGGGATGTTCCGGAGGATGACCATCTCATCATGGGCGACCGAAAACACGACCTTGAGGTGCTCCCTGGGGTCGTTGAACAGCCCCTCGAAGATCTCGCTGTACATCTCCGCGATGCGGCGGGGAGTCTCGGCAAGGCCCTCGCGGGTTGGGTCGTCTCCGATTGCCGTGAGCATTTCGACCACCGCCGCCTTGATGCGTGCATGGTCCGGACCGTTGGAGGTAGTCAAGAGCGGCGCTCCGAAAAGGTTCAGGTGATCGTACCAGTAACCGGGCGAATCCGGCCTGAGTGCCCGGGGGACGCTAGCGCGCGAGGACTGCGCGGGCCAGGGCCTCAAGCTCCGCGACTGTTTCAGGACGGTCTTCATGACCGGCCCAGTTCCCGATGCCAAGCATCGCCAGCATGGTGGTCCCGACGAGCATCCGAACGGTGGCATCCAGTGGGAGTTCGCGGAACTCGCCCGCTTTGATTCCGGATTCGATGATCTCCCGGAAGCCCCGGTGCAACCACTCCGTCTGTGCCTCATCGACCTGGCCGCTCCGAGTGCCAACGTGAAGCGCCGCCACGAGGATTGTCCGATTCTTTTCCAGGTAGTGCGCCAGGGAGTTCATCGCCAGGCAGGCGCGCTCCATGTACGGGGTCCGCGCATCGATTCCCGCAAAGTAGTGTTCCAGCGCTTCGTCGCGTTCGGTCTGGAGTACTTCGCGAAGAATGTCGTCTTTCGAAATAAAGTAGCCGTAGAGGGTGCCGACGCCCGTATCCGCCAACTCTGCGATGTGCTGGATTGAGGTTTCTTCGAAACCCCGTTCGTGGAAGAGTTTGCTTGCGCCAGCGATGATCGCCGCGCGTGTCTGGGCCTTTCGCCGCTCGAGACGTCCGGGCATTGGTGCTACTGGTGCAGTCATATCTCGCCTCGAAGGAATTGCATGACGCGTTCTAATTCGAACGGCGATTCACGTGGCTCAATCTCGAATCAACTCTACGCCCAGTTCGAGTACGAAGTCGAATCCGGCCTCTCCCCTGGCGTTCAGGCGCCGTGGGCCATAATTGGGGCAATGCGTTGGCTTTTAGGACTGATGGCTATGGCGGTGGTAAGCGGGTGCTCGGACCGTGAGGCCGCCAGTCCCGAGAACGATGGCGCGGATGTCCCCTCGCACGCGCCGCTGATCGTCAGCGAAACCAGTTCGGACGTGTTCGAAGTGCCTGCCGGGCCGTGCTTTTCGCGAGGCCCCGGGGACTACGTCGATTCCATCGAACGGCCAGAAGGACCTCGTAGTTTCCTCGTCCACGTTCCGCCTTCGTATGACGGCCGGTACCTCGTGCCGGTGCTGTTCAATTTTCACGGCCAGGCGCGAATGGCGCAGGAGCAGGAGGACTACAGCGGCCTGGTCCCGCTCTCTGATGCGCGCGGGTTCATCCTCGTCGCGCCCGAGGGAGGCAGCTACCCGCAGCAATGGGATATTGTCGGGGTGTATGCCGAAGACGGCGTGGATGATGTCGGTACCGTCGCCCAGATTCTGGAGCATGTGCAGGCGGAATTTTGCACCGACCCGGGAAGGGTCTTCGCCACGGGGATTTCGAATGGCGGACAGATGGCCGCCCAGGTCGGTTGCTTCCTGCCCGACAAGTTCGCGGGCATAGCCCCGGTGGCGGGAATCGTGTACCAGGGTTGCGAAGGCCCGCCGGTCGCGGTCATCACGTTTCACGGGACGGCGGACTACAACGTCCCCTACGAATCAGCACCCGAGGCGGTGATCGAGTGGGCCCGCTACAACGGCTGTCCCGAGGAACCGGAGACGGAACGCGTGGGTGAGAAGGTGGTGCGGATCTCCTACTTCGGCTGCGAAGGCGCGCCGGTGGTGTTCTACACCCTGGAGGATGGTGGCCACACCTGGCCGGGCGCCGTCGACGAGTCCGGTGGAATTGGCCCCACGAACCACGAAATCGACGCCAGTGCGCTCATCTGGGACCTGTTCGGGCGCATCCGGCGTTCGCCTTAGGCCGAGGCTATCCGTGTGCATCTCGCACCCTGGGCTGAGTGACACTCCGGTGGGCGAACGAACGCCCTGAGACCGAGTGGTACGTGTTGCTGACCTGTTGAAGACCTGAAACGAACGTGTTCGAGACCTGCGGTGACGGCCCCGAGGAGCCGGTTGTCGCCGATGTTGAATCTGGTAGGCGGCGTTTTCGGTGCGAACTGGGAAGCCGGCGAGCGAACTTCGAAAAAGTAACCTGTTAACAGGTTGCAACAGGTTCGGGGCGCGCCGGATATCGAGCGGCCCGCGGATTCCCACACGCACAGGTCGAAGGCCGAGACTCTGGTATCGCACGGGGAAATCCTCGGCTCAGTAAGCAGGGAGCGCGGAGGGGCGGTTGGCACGGTGGTATGGGGAAGGGGTGGGCAGGGTTCGCGCGTCTTCGCACTGACCCGTGAGCATTCGTTGAGCGGCACGCCGCCGGCGGCCACGAAGGGCCGCGACTACGGTTCCGTGGCCTCCGCCGGGCGCCGAATCGACAATCCGCGGTCCGCAATCGACAATTCGATGATGCCCAGAAACCACATTGCCCAGCGAACCAGCGTCTTCAACGAATCCGTGATCCGCGAGATGACGCGGCTGGCGATGCTCCACGGGGCCATGAACCTCGCGCAGGGCTATCCGGATTTCCCGGCGCCCGAATTCATCAAGCAGGCCGCCATCGACTCGATTAACGCGGACATCAACCAGTACGCGATCACCTGGGGCTCACCCCGGCTTCGCCGGGCTATCGCCGATAAGACGAAGCGCTTCTATGGCATCGACCTGGACCCTGACCGCGAGATCACGGTCACCTGCGGGGCGACCGAGGCGATGATGTGCGCCATGCTCGCCACCGTTGAGCCGGGCGACGAGATAATCGTCTTCGAGCCGTTCTACGAAAATTATGTGCCCGATGCCGCCATGAGCGGCGCGAAGCTGGTGTTCGTCACACTGCCCGGCGAGAACTTCGACTTCGATCCCGCCGAATTGCGCGCGGCGTTTGGCGCGAACACCCGGGCGATCATCGTCAACACGCCGAACAACCCCAGCGGCAAGGTCTTCTCGCTGGCCGAATTGCAGCAAATCGCGGTCCTCTGCCAGGAGTTCGACACACTCTGCATCACCGACGAGATCTACGAGCACATCCTCTACGACCACCACGAGCACGTTTCCATGGCGACTCTTCCCGGCATGTACGAGCGCACGATCACGATCAGCGGGTTGTCCAAAACGTTCAGCGTCACTGGCTGGCGGCTCGGCTATCTGATGGCCCCGCCGCACATCAGCAACGCGCTGCGCAAGGTACACGACTTCCTCACGGTTGGCGCGCCTGCCCCACTACAGGAGGCCGGAGCAATCGCCATGGAGCAGGCCGACAGCTATTACCCGGAGCTTCGCGGCATGTATTCGCGCAAGCGGGGGCTCTTGCTCAGTGCCCTGCGCGAGTCCGGCTTTCACTGCCGTCAGCCCCAGGGCGCCTACTACATCATGGCGGACTTTTCCGAGCTCGGATTCGAAGGCGACGACACTGCCTTCGCCCACCACCTGATCGAAAAGGTCGGCGTCGCGCCAGTTCCGGGGTCGAGCTTCTACCAGGGCGATGCCGGCAACAAGATGGTGCGGTTCACCTTTTCGAAATCGGAAAAAACACTATTGGAAGCGGCTCGACGGCTGGGCGGGATGTAGGGGCGGTTGATGACCGCCGGGCGTTCGGCACCACCGGGCACAGCGTCTTTCCCGGGAAAGACGCGACTACAGGATTGGCAGGTATTCCGCGAGTTCAAAGTCCGATATGTGGCGACGGTAGCGTTCCCATTCGATCTTCTTGTTTTTGATGAGCGATTCGAAGACGTGGTCTCCGAGGGCCTTGCGGAGGAAGGAAGACTCTTCGGCGACTTCGATAGCTTCGATGAGGCTGCCGGGTAGTGTGGCTATCCCGCGAGATTGGCGCTCAGCATCTGACAACTCGAAGACGTTTCCTTCGACCGGCGCGGGCAAGGGCCGTTCGTTCTCGATGCCGTCCAGCCCGGCGGCGAGCATGACCGCAAAGGCGAGGTACGGGTTGCAGGACGGGTCCGGCGAGCGGTATTCGATGCGGGTGTGCATCTCCTTGCCGGGCATATACTCCGGGATGCGGATGAGGTCGCTGCGGTTGCGGCGGGCCCAACTCATGTACACCGGGGCCTCGAATCCCGGCAGCAGGCGTTTGTAGCTGTTGACCCACTGGTTGGTGACAAGGGTGATGGGACGGGCGTGGTGCAGGAGGCCGGCGATATACCCGCGGGCGACGGCACTGAGGTGGTACTCGTCCTCGACATCGAAGAAGGCGTTTCGTTCGCCCTTGAAGAGCGACTGATTGACGTGCATCCCGCTGCCGTTCTGGTCGGCCACGGGCTTAGGCATGAAAGTGGCGTAAACGCCGTTGGCAAGGGCGATCTCTTTGACTACGAGGCGGTAGGTCATCGCCGCGTCGGCCATGGTGAGGGCATCGGTGTAGCGGAGGGTGATTTCGTGCTGGCTGGGGGCGACTTCGTGGTGGCTGTACTCGACCTCGATGCCCATGGCCTGGAGGGTGAGCACGGTTTCGCGGCGCAGATCGCTGCCGGCGTCGGACATCTGGTCAAAGTAGCCGCCGCGGTCAAGTGGCTCGGTTCCGGCCGAAGACCTGAAATAGAAGTACTCGAGCTCAGGGCTGACGTAAAAGGTGTACCCAAGGTCGGCCGCGCGCTTTAACTGGCGCTTCAGGACAAAGCGCGGATCGCCTTCAAATGGCTCTCCGTTGGGGTAGTAGATGTCGCAAAACATTCGGGCAACGCCGGACTCGCGTGGGCGCCACGGCACAAGCTGGAAGGTCGCCGGGTCCGGCTTCGCGATCATGTCGGATTCGTCGATGCGCGCGAACCCTTCAATGCTCGAACCATCGAAGCCCATGCCCTCATCGAGGGCCTTTTCAAGTTCCTCGACGGTGATCGCAAAGCTCTTCAGCGCACCGACGATATCGGTGAACCACAATCGAATGAACTTGACGTCGTTCTCCCGGCAGGCCGAGATGACGTAGTCGGCGGATTCGCTCATCACAAACCTCTTCCGTGACGCACACAGATGCTGCTGTTTCGAAGATAGCGCGTTCGTGTTTCGATTGTGCTACGCGATAGCAGCAAGAAACCACGTACGTGGCAGTTCATCAGGAATCTTCGACCATGCGGACGGCTTCTTCCGGGGACATGCGCCCATCGCGAACCGCTTCGAGGGCCGGAAGGTACAGGTCCATGGTGGAAAGGTTTGGTTCGAACAGGTCTTCGAAGAGTTGGGTGGTGAGCCGGGCGCCCGTGACGTCGATGCTGGTCTTGAAGCGCACCTCGCCATCGGAGTAGTCGAGTTCGAAATTACCAAGCGGCAGCCCAAAGTTGACCCGCGTGACGGCCTCCGCCATCGCGGGCCGGTGCTCTTCGGGTGTGGTCCAAGGCACCTGAGAGTAGACCGTGCATCGCTGGTCGTTGTGGCGCGCGATGGCGAAGACGAACCAGGTTCCATTGCCGCCGGTATATTCCGTGCGAATGACGTGGTTGTCATCTGTGTCTTGCCACTCCAGGTTGCGTTCTTCGAAGGCAGCTGCCGCGATCGTGAGGATGGGAAGAGTTAGCAGGTCTTCCGCCCCGGCATGGACAGTGCTGAAGCCCTCTCGCAGTGTGCCGCCCTCGGCGTCACGCAGGACTTCCTTGGTGACGGCGAGTGCGTACCAACGCTCGGTTTCAAGCAGCGGCGAACCGGGCGCAAGTGCGGCGAAAGCGGGCCCGGTCTCAAGAATGTCATCGCCCATGGCAGCTACATCGGGCAGTAGGTCGACATCGAGGCGGGCTTCGATCTGAACTTCGGCATCGGCCGTGAAATCCCCGGACGCGGGACCGCGCGCTGCGTCGGTGAGATGAAAGAGTGAATCGTCAGCGATGCGCAGGTAGGCCGCAGGGGGCACCTGGAATGTAAGCCGAACCTCGAAAAGGACGCCATCGTCACGTTCCAGCGCGAGATCGACAGCATGGACGGGGAACGGGATCCGGCCGGGAGCGAAGAGCGTTAGTGGGCCGTCGAGTTCGTAGTGGCTCGTGGAAGTGGACACAGATTCTCCGGAGAGCTAGTCGACCGTCCAGCCGCCATCGTAAAGGAAACGGACGAGGCGTTGGCCCTTCTTAATCTTCACCTGGAGCGCATCGAGTTCGATGTCGATGCCCTTGATGTACTCAATCTTAAACTCGAACAAGAACTTCTTCGAGGTGAAGTCGTAGGTGCCGTTCAGCGACAGCTTGAGAGAGACGGGGGCCGAGAAGGCGGGCGGTGTGGCGCCCACTTCGAATTTCGGTACGTAGGCTGTTTTCGGGATCCCCGAGAGCTGACTGACGGCGGCGACCCCGTTTTCGGTGCCGCTGACAATTTCGCCCACATTCTGGCCAGTCGTGTTCTTGTCGGTCTGGGCGCCTGTGGCGGCCTTACGGATGCCCTTGATGACGGTCGCCAACATCGGGGGAATCGAACCGATGACGCCGCCGGCGACGAGTTCCGACATCGGGAGCGTGGCCGATGCTTCGAGGCCAACGCGGAGCGACTGCAGATGGGCGAGGCCCTTGTTTCGCTGTTCCGTGGACCAATCGATGCCCACTTTGAGGCCGCCAGAGAACGGGCCTCCGGTGGCGGAGAACCCGAAGTCGAGGTGGTGGACGCTCTCGCCGATATGGTGGGTCTGACCGCGAACGGTCGGCATTTTGTCGGCTTTTCCAAGTTCGCCCCCGTACTTGCCCTTGAGGCCCTTCACGGAGGCCTCGTCATAGTGCTGGCCGGTTGAGAACTGGGCGGTGCCTTCGAGTTCGGCGACACCACCGACGCCACCTTTTGCCTTCCCGCCAATGAGCGCGCCGGTCTCGACAAACGCGCCCCCTTCGTCGGAATCCGCCGCGGCAAAGGTGGTCTTGTTCTTGAAGTTTTCCTTTTCGACTTTGGCGGCCCACTTTTCCGACCGATTCCAGCCGACGGCGGTTCCCGAGCCCCCCCAGATAAAGTTCGCGATTTCGTTCGGAATGATCTTGGATTCCCGGAAGCGCCGGTAAACGCCGTAGGAAACGAGTTCGAGGGCTTTTTCGGGTGTTCCTCCCTGGGCCTCGATATACATGCCGAGTTCTCCGCCAGCTTCGACGGTCTTTGGGATCTTTGCGCCGCCCGTCACGGCAAGCTCGAAGCGCACCTTCATCGCCTTCTTCTTGAGACGTTCAATCGAAGCCTTCACGCGGAAGCCGATGTATCCCACTCCGCTGGGTTCCACCGGGATCTTGACCGCGACTTCGACTTCCGCGGTGTCGCCGCTGGCAGGCGCGGCTGTGCTGAGGACCGGGCCGAGCTTCGTGAGGATGGAGGAGAAGTCGCCTTCCATCTGGGTTTTGAATTTGTTCTCTGTGCGGGTGACGGGCGCCGGCGTTTCGCCAGTGAATTCGCGGGACTTTTCGCGGATGCCCTCGAGGTCGATCCGCTCACGCAGGGCATCGGCCTTGAGTTTCACAAGTCCAGGGATGCGCTTCTTGCTCCGGGAGGTGTCTCCTTCGTGCGAATCCTGCCAAACCGTGACGTCTTCGACGATCTCGTAAAGGATGTTGATCGCGCGGTCCTGTGTAGAGCCAAGCGCCAGGTGCATGCCGTTCTTTCGGATGCCGTGATACTCATCCAGCAGCTTTTCGACCTGCTTCAGTGTTTTGCCGCGTCCGGAAAGAATGCCGGCGTCGGTGTTGTCCTTGAATTCATCTTTGGTCCAGAGGCGCTGCACGCGGGGGTGCTTCCGTGCGGACGGACCTTTGAGCGTTGCCGAACCAGTGACGGCGGCCTGTAGCGCGCGATTGCCGACGATCCGTTGCAGGCCCGCCATGCTCATGGGATCGGCGGCGGCGACCGAAGGCGCCAGTTTCGTCTGGGGACTCGACGAGGCCGTATCGTTCGTGGATCGGGTGCTCTTTTGAGGAGGTGCGTAGGAACGGCGCGGCATGCCGCTCAGCTTACGGGTAATTCAGGGCCGCAGATACCTCTGGAGATGACGGTCCCGAAAAGGTCGTACTTTTCAGCGGCGTCAATCCTGACGCGGACTGCGCTCCCGGGCGCGGCAGTGCCGCGGGCGAACACCAGGCCGTCTACTTCGGGAGCTTCGCGGTAGGTTCGCCCGGCGATCACCGGGTCGCCATCTTCATCTTCGCCAGAACCCTCGACGAGCATGTCGAGTTCACGGCCGACAAATCGGCGGGCCTGTTTCCCCGCTATCTTCTGCTGTTGCCTCATGAACCTGTCACGCCGTTCGAACTTCACCTCTTCGACCACCTGGTCGCTCATGTCGAAGGCGCCCGTCCACTGTTGAAGCGAATAGGTGAAGCAGCCTGCGTGGTCGAAGCGGATGTCTTTCGCGAAATCGAGCAGTTCTTTGAATTCGGATTCGGTTTCACCTGGGAAACCGGCGATGAACGAGGTGCGCAGCACGATGTCGGGCATCGCAGCGCGTAGTTCGCGTATGAACGCGTTGACCTTCTCGACATTGCTGGGCCGCTTCATCCTACGGAGGACGCCTTCGCTGCCATGTTGGAGTGGCACATCGAGGTAGTGGAGCACGTTGGGAAGGCTGGCCATGGTTTCGATGAGCTTCGGGGAGACGCGGCTTGGGTATGCGTACATCAGGCGCAGCCAGGTTTCCGGTACTGCCTCGCTCAGCAGTTCCAGGAGTCCCGGCAGTCCGCTGGCAACGGGCAGCCCAAGGTCCTCCCCCCAGGCGGTCGAGTCCTGGGCGACGAGGACAAGTTCCTTCGCACCCGCGGCGACGAGTCGTTGGGCCTCCTTCACGAGCATTCCCGCGGGAGCGGAGCGCAGACCGCCCTTGATCTTCGGGATAACGCAGAACGTGCAGGGCGCATCGCAACCGTCGGAGATTTTGAGGTACGCCGATGGGCCACTGACTTTCACGTTGCTTTCGGGGATGTCGTGAATCGCATCGACGTCCACGCTCAAGAGGCGGGCGACGTCCTGCCATTGACCGACGCCGAAGATGTGGTCGATGGCAGGATGTTCTTCCTTGACCTTTCGGCCATAGAGCTGCGTCATGCAGCCGGCGACGATGAGGACCTGGCCTTCGCGTTTGGCTGCTGCCAGCAACTCGACAGCCGCCATCGACTGCTCCTGGCTCTGTTCGATGAAGCCGCAGGTGTTCACGATGATGGCGTCGGCGTCTTCGGCCTGGAGCACGGGCAGCAGTTCGCCTCCAGTGAGCAGGCGTTCAAGATGCTCGCTATCGACATCGTTCTTGGGACATCCGAGCGTCACAAGGTGATAGGTCTTTGGGACTGCCACTATGGACCCTCGCTAATGACGATTTGGACGGTCTGGCCCTGGGGCAAGGCGCTGCCTGGAGCGGGGGACTGCTCGGCGATGGTGCCCTTTTCGAACCCGGCGACCTTAACGCGCAGTTCGCGCACTTGATAGCCAGCTTCTGCGAGCGCCTTCTTTGCTGTCGCTTCGGGAAGCCCGATGAGGGTGGGCACGATTCCCGGAGTCGTTTGTACACCGGAACTGCCGCCTTCTGTCGTGCTGGTGGCGACCGCTGATGTGGCGTTTTTGGTCGCATCGACCCCGGTCCCGGGAGGCGCGTCGTCGCCCCCACCCAGGTTGGAAATGAGAAAGGCGAGGAGCACGGTGCCGAGAATGACGCCGACTGCGACGATGGCGACGACCATGGACCTGGTTTGGGCGGCCGGGTCCGTCTTGATCCGTCGTGCCAGGCTGGGCACTCCGATGTCGATGCCAATGACGGGTTCCCAGCCTGGGTCTTTCTGTTCGGCACGGGGCCGAGGATTCGGGAGGCCCGGCCTGCCGAGGGGGGTGGGCCTGGTAACCGGAGCGGGCTTGGTCTGGGCCGGCGCCTGGCGGCTGGCCGGCCGGGCCGGCGCAGGTTCGCGTATCGGCGGGGGAGCGGCGCGCCAGGTAGGCCGAGCGGGCGAGTGCGGGCTCACCGGCGCTTCACGGCTGGCACGAGCCGGGGGGGTGGTGGCATCGGCGGCACGCTGGTACTCGGGGTCTTCCTCGCGCGGGAAGAGGGCGAGGGCCTCTGCGGGGTCCAGACCGAGGTACTGAGAGTAGGAGCGAAGGAAGCCGCGGGCATAGACAGGCGCCGGTATGACCTCGAACTGCTCGGCTTCGAGCGCCTGGAGGTACCGGCGGGAAATGCGCGTGTCGCGTTCTGCGTCTTCGAGCGTCAGCCCGCGCGCTTCACGCGAGCGGGTCAGTAGGCTCCCCAGTTCACCCATATCTCAGTCCTCAAGGGTATTCGCGAACGTAACAGAACGGCGAACTAGGGGGTAGAAACCGGCATTGGGTGTTGGTGTCCCGCGTCATGTGGTCTGGAGGAGCGCAGTGATCGGCTCGACCGAAAGGTCGGCGCCGGGCACGTGCACACGGCCGGTGTCACGCAACTCCTCGAGTGAACGCCGAAAGTCGCTGAAGTGCCTCAACATGAGGCCGAGGTGGATATAAATTGCGAAGCCCATCGCGGTGGCCTCTTCGGGGGTTACCAGCCACGAGTTGAGCAACTGTGGGACACCGGACAGATCGCGCGCGGCACGTTCGACGAGGTCCATGGTCTTGAGCCCATCGACGAACACCATGTCGGCGCCGGCTGCGCGGTACTGTTTCGCGCGGGCCACCGCATCGTCCCACCCGTTCGGTTGCAAGGCGTCGGTACGGGCGATGATGACGAGACCCGGGTCCTTTCTGGCCGCGATTGCCGCCTTCACCTTGAGCACCATCTCTTCGACGGGGATGACCCGCTTGCCTTCGAGAAAGCCGCAGCGCTTCGGCCAGTTCTGGTCTTCGATGTGAAGAGCAGCGACCCCGGCGCGCTCGTATGTCGCAACAGTTCGCGAGATGTTGGTTTCGTTGCCGTAGCCGGTGTCCGCATCCGCGATGAGCGGGACGGAAACGGCAGCGGCTATGCGGCTGGCGTTCTGGGACATTTCGGCCAGGCCTATGAGCCCCATATCGGGAAGGCCGTGCGATGCCGCGGTGCCGAATCCCGTCATATAGACGGCATCGAAGCCGGTCGCCTCGGCGAGCTTCGCCTGGACGCCGTCGAATACGAAGGGAGCGGTCACGCAGCCGGCGGCCATCAGTTCGCGCAGACGAGTCCCCGGCGTTGTGGTCATGCTCGTAGTGCCGCCGTTTGCGCCGAATCGAGGTACTCGTCGAGCCGGACGATGTGACCGTCCTTCACTTCGCAGATGATGCAGGCCGGGATTTCGAGCGCCGTGCCGTTCGGCGCGATGCCACGAAGGACGTGCTGCTGGATGAATCCGGTGGCCGTTTCCTGGCGCTTCATCTCCTCGTAGCGAAGGTCTTTCACGTTGGTGGACACCCATTTCAGGACGCGCAGGTTTCGTTCGGGCGTCTCTTCGACCTGGTCGTTGTTGTGCCAGATGACGGCGTTGGGGGCGTAGATCGCGCGGACCGCTTCGATATCGCCGCGCATGATGGCGGCGAAAAGGCTTTCACAGAGTTCGAGGTTGGTTGGCATTCGTGGATTGTCGATTGGTGGCGCGGGATTGTCGATGGATCAAGAGGAACGGCGGGCGAGCCCGAGGAAGACGATGAGGGCCTGATCGAGCGCAAGCATGTCGGCCTCGGTCAGCACACCGATCTTCTCGCCGAGCTTCGTCCTTGGGACGGTCGTCACCTTGTCGGCCATGACCTGGCTCTTCGCTTTCAAACCATTTTGAATTGAAGGTTCAATCTCCGGTCGAACCGCGGTATCGCCGAGGACCGAGGTATCCGTGACGGAGGCAGTGACCAGGCAGACCGTCACCGAGGTTGTCCGGTCGAATCGCTCGTCCTGAACTACAACTGCCGGCCTCGGTTTCCCCGAATAGTCGGGGCCGCCAGCGACGGTCCAAAGCTCGCCACGTTTCACTCGTCATCGTCGGTTAGTTCACTCAACCACGAGATCGCATCGATAAATGCTTGATCTTCTTTTTCGGTTGGGCTGTTCGCGATGGCCAACGAAGCTCGGTGCGCCGCGAGGGCGAATTCTTCTGATTCCACGTCCGGCACCCAGCGTTGCATGAGGCGATAACCCTGCGCGCGCTTGCGCGCGCGGTACTCACGTACCTTCTCTGCCGATGTCTTGGGCGCGGATTCTGATGTCACGTTCAGACTCTGACTCTTGGTTACATGTAACCATACCACGTTCGCTGAGGGATTAACGCCGGCGGAGGTGGATGCAGCACCAGTCGCGCTCTTCCTCGGTGGAGAGGTGGTCGAAGCCCTGTTCTTCCATCGCCGCTATCACAGCGGGCGAATCGACAGTGAGGATTCCCGAAAGCACGAGGTCACCCCCGGGCTTCACAACAACGCCAAAGATGCCGGCAAGGGCTGTGTTCGCCGGGGTGCTGATGTTCGAGAGTACGAGTTCGTAACGGCC
>JANPDX010000038.1:0-14330 GCA_031431695.1 Dehalococcoidia bacterium | reverse complement strand
GGCGCTGACCCGTCTCGACGTCCTCGACAACCTCAAAACCATCAAGATCTGCACCGGATACGAACTCGATGGCAAGATCATCTCCACGTTCCCCTCGCGGGAGTCGACCCTCGAACGGATAAAGCCCATCTACGAAGAGCTGCCCGGCTGGGAAACGCCGACCACCGAGGTTCGCACTTTCGATGACCTGCCGTTGGCGGCCCAGGCCTTCATTAAGCGTGTGGAAGTGTTGCTCGAATGTCCGGTCGACCTCATCTCCGTGGGCCCGAGCCGGGAGCAGGCCGTCATCGTCAACCCGATCTTTTAAGATCACCGCACGTCAGAGGCGAGTGCGGAAGCGCTCGCTTGCTTGCCCAACCACGAACGCCGGCCCCTCAGCAGGTGCCCACAATTGGCCCCACGGCCGCGCCAAAACGTGGTACTCATAATGGAGCCACTTGCCACGGTAATCTCCACGAATGACAACTAGACTCACTTACTCCGAAGTCGGCCCCGCACACCTCGCGGGCGAGCGCATCCGGCTGGTGCCACTCGCAACGTCGCACATACCAGCGCTCGTCGCCGCGGCGAACGAGGACCGTTCCAACTACCAGTGGACGTGGGTGCCCGAAGGCGAGTCTGCTATGCGCGCGTACGTCGAAGAGGCGCTCGAACTGGCGGCCGCGAAGAAGGCCGTCCCATTCGTGACGGTCCTTGCAGACTCCGGCCGGGTGGTCGGTTCGACCCGTTTTGCGAATTTCGAATACTTGAAGTGGCCGCCGGAAAGCCCGCACTTTCGTGGCGAGTCCGTCCCCGATGGAGTGGAAATCGGATGGACTTGGCTCGCCGCATCGGCGCAGCGCACCCGCGCGAACACCGAAGCCAAGTGGCTCATGTTGGGCCAAGCGTTCAACGCGTGGGGTGTCCGCGTGGTGCGCCTGAACACCGACCGGCGAAACGTTCGGTCGCGCGCCGCCATTGAGCGAATTGGCGGGACGCTGGATGGCGTCGTGCGTGCCAACCGTATCGCGACGGATGGCGCCGTTCGTGATTCGGCCGCCTACTCAATCGTTGAGAGCGAGTGGCCGGCGGTCGAAGCCGCCCTTCGTGCCCGCCTCCCACGCGACTGAAGCCGGACAAGGGATCCGAGCCAGCCTCGGGAGGGCTTGTCGCTAATGGTGAGCTTCCGGGCGCGATTCGCCAGGAGGTATCGTTCGAGTTCCGCTCGTCGTTCGGCGACCATCGCCTCGGCCAGGTATTCCGTCAGCATTACCGTTCTCCTTGCTGTCCCGTTTCCACCTTCCGTCCTCAATGTGATCGATTCGATTGCATTTGGATGAACACGCCATGAACCTCAGGTTGTCGTAGTGTTTCTGACCGGTCTGGCAATCGACCGCGTCGATGCCCCGGTCTGGCACCACGAGTGCCCATGCTCAACCCGCAGAAGTGGTTCTATTGCATGATCCGAAATGGCCATAGACTTGGTACCACTATCAAGAACACGCGTGGCCGCGACAGCGGCCACCAGGGAGTACCCGATGTCACAGACTGGAACATGGGCAGTCAAAGTCGGTCTCGCACAGATGCTCAAGGGCGGCGTCATCATGGACGTGGTCACGCCGGAGCACGCGCGCATTGCCGAAGAAGCAGGCGCCTGCGCTGTCATGGCGCTGGAACGAGTCCCATCCGATATCCGCAAGGATGGAGGCGTTGCCCGCATGAGCGACCCGGAGATGATCCTCGGAATCATCTCCGCGGTAACCATTCCGGTGATGGCGAAGGCACGAATCGGGCACTTCGTGGAGGCCGATGTCCTCCAGTCGCTCGGGATCGATTACATCGACGAGTCAGAGGTGCTCACGCCGGCGGATGAGACGCATCACATCGATAAGCACCTGTACAAGATCCCGTTCGTCTGTGGCTGCCGCAACCTTGGCGAAGCGCTTCGCCGCATTGGCGAAGGCGCCGCAATGATTCGCACCAAGGGCGAGGCCGGCACCGGCGATATCGTCGAGGCCGTGCGCCACATGCGAACCGTCCAGGACGAGATTCGGCGCATCCGGAATATGGCGGATGACGAGATTTACACGACCGCCAAGGAACTGGGTGCGCCGCTCGAACTCGTTCTGCAGGTAAAGCGCGAAGGCCGCCTCCCCGTAGTTAACTTCGCCGCCGGCGGCATCGCGACTCCCGCCGACGCCGCGCTGATGATGCGCCTCGGCGCTGATGGCGTGTTCGTCGGCTCGGGCATCTTCAAGGCGCAGAACCCCGCGCTGGTCGCGAGGGCGATTGTCGAGGCGACCACCCACTTCAATGACCCGGAAGTGATTGCCCGGGTCAGCACCGGCCTGGGCAAGGCCATGCCCGGTATCGCGGTTTCCTCGCTGGCCGAAAAGGAACTGCTCGCAACGCGCGGCTGGTAAGCCGTTGCCCGTGGTTCTCTCTTCGTTCGCGCGGCTTCCTTCTGCGCAACGCGCGCCGCCCACCACTTCGTGCCAACCGGCGAAGGCCCGGCGCGCGATGCGACGCGTGAAAGCATCGTGGATGGGTTTCTCTGGATCTCCGTCACGGGACTTGGGATTAGCGTGCTTGCCGCCGGAAGCGCAGTCGCGATTCGCTACCGCAGCGGGGCCGCCTCGTTGCCCGCGGTGCAACCAGCGACCCCGCTGGCCGAAACTTTGTAGACTCCCGGCGCCGAACCTGTGAACAATGGGTGGTGACACAACCCGCCAATGAGTCCTCGATTGCCCCTGTCGTCCGGCTCCTGACCGAAGGGACCAATTGGCGCAAGTGTGTGATTACTCCCTCGAGGCAGGCCGCGGCGTACGTCCCCTGGGAGAAGCTGACTGCCCAGCCGGTGCGGATTTCTCGAGGCGTGGCGATCAAGGTCGTCACACGAGCTGGCCGCAAGGAAACGACGGCCACCCTGACGCCCGAACGCTGGGCCGGTCGCCTGTCCGAAGCTATGGAGGCCGGGCCTTGCCACATGGACGTCATGGCTGGCGGAAACGACTGGCATGCCCGAAGGACGCGCGAAGGCCGTTGGCTTGTGAGCCGCGCCCGGCCATCCGTTCCTTCCCCGGGCGTGGCGGAACCGGTCCCACACGACCGCCCCACCAACCTGCAACTGCCTCCCAATGACGAGCGCACCGTGGCCCTGTTCGTCGAACTGGGACTCTTCGCCCCGAGTGGGCAGGTCCTGGGTGATATGGCCGCCAAGTTCCGGCAGGTGCAGCACTATCTCGAACTGCTTCGACCCCTGCCGATATGGAACGAAGGCCGCACCGTGCGAGTCGTGGATGCCGGGTGTGGCAAGGCCTATCTCAGTCTCGCGCTGAGCCTCTGGGCCGAACGTATCGGTTGCAAAGTCAAGCTCACGGCGGTCGATGCCTCCCCGGAGGTTATCGAGACTGTCCGGGCGGTCGCCGAGACGGTGCAACTCGCGAGCGTCGTGCCTCATGTTTCGACCATCGCGGAGTTTGCCGAGCAGCACACCGAACCTGTTGACCTCCTGGTCAGCCTTCATGCTTGCGATACGGCCACCGATGAGGCGCTCGCCGCCGGGGTGAAGCTGGGCGCTCGCGCTATCGTCCTCGTGCCATGCTGTCACCAGGAACTGGTCGGACAGATAGAGCGTGCGAGCAAAGGCAACCGCCTCCCCGCACGGGATCGTTGGGAGGCCGCCCTGCGCAGCGGACTGCTCAAACACCGCCTCGCCGATATCGTTACGGACGCGCTGCGCAGCGCCGCGCTCGAGTCGGTTGGTTACACGGTGGACGTCGTTGAGTTCATCTCGCCCGAGGCTACAGCGCGGAACCTGATGATTCGCTCGGAGAAACGTTTCGAAGGCCAGAACGCACAAACGCGCCATGCCCGCGAACGCTACAAGCAGCTCGCCTCGGAGTGGGCCGTGAGTCCGGCTCTCGAACGCCTTCTCGGCTCATCCTGGGGCCCAGCCTGAGCCTGTCCGAGGTCTTCGGACACACCCTCACCCGGCTTCGCGGCACCGGAATCAGCTTTCAAGTTCGTGCTCACAAAGCCTATTTCCGTGGAGGTCGATGATTATTCGCAATCGACCCTCGTGAAAATAGCATCCCCATCCTGCTCCGAGCAGATCCTCTTACTGATATCGACCACAAGGTGGCCGTCCGGGCCAACCTCCACCGCAAAGCGGTCCAGGTTTCGCCCGATCCCGTCCAGTCGAGCACCAGCGACGTCGTAAATGGCGCCATAGCACGATTCACGAAATACGGAGGTGGCCCCAGCGGCGCCGGGACTCATCCTGCCCGTGAGCGTACCGCCGGGAAGTCCGCTGGTCGCATCGACCAGGTCGATCAGCGCCACTCTGCAACGCCGTTGCTGGTTTGACCGGTTTGCTGCGTCGAGATCCGAAACCGCGACGAACGATTCGTCCCTCAGTCGAATGATGAAGAAGTTGTTGCGGCCTATGAACTCGACCGAACCGACCGCATATGCCTCAGGCACGTCCAGCCGGATCTTGCCCGAATTCGCGCCCGATTCGAAGAAGAGTACCGCGAAAGTCCCGAGGGCAAAGAGGACGACCACGGCCGCAACTGCCAGGAAGCAGCCAAGGGCCACGGGCGGCCGAGCGGATTCGGGACGTGATTCGAACGTCATGGGCTTAGCGTATCGATGCCGCTGCGGGCGCGTTTTCGGAAGCCAGCAGCTTCGTCCTGCGTGCCCGGAGGCGTTCACTACCGCCGGAAATCGCTGCGGCCACGATGTCTTCGACCGCCGAATCGAGTGCCTCTCCGGGGACAACCCTGTCGACGAGGCCCCACCGCAGGGCCGCCTCGGTATCGATTGGCTCTCCGGTGAGGATCATGGAGGCAGCGACGCCTGGCGGGATCAACCTCGAGAGCGTTTGCGTGCCGCCGGCGCTGGGGATGTACCCGAGTGTCACTTCCGGCAAGGCGAAGGTCGCCCCTTTGCTGGCGATCCGCACGTCGCAGCAGAGCGGCAGTTCAAGGCCCGCGCCGAAGCAGACTCCGTGCATGGCCACCACGGTTAGGCAACGGTGATTGAGCAGCGCCCACCACACGTCCCGCTGATGACGGGCTTCGCGCGCCGCGATAATCGACGGAGCCGTACCGAAATCGGAGATGTCGGCGCCGGCACTGAACGCCCGGCCTTCTCCGCGGAAAACGATCACGCGGATTTCCGGAATGTCGGTACATGCCGACAGGTACTCCCAGAGCAAGTCGCGCATTTCGAGGTTGATGGCGTTCAGCCGTTCGGGGCGATTGAGGGTAATCGTCGCTACTCCGCGATCATCGACGTTGAACAGGACAAGGCTCACGAATGGAGTTTAACGCGTGCGGGCAGGCCACGGTCACGCTCCAGGCATTTCCGGCAACGGCGCATCCTCGAACCGGTCCAGGATCTCGTACGCCTTCAAGTCCATGATCGCCGAGAGCGACCGGTCCAACATCTTCGTCGCGAGTTCGAGCCCACGTTCGTTCGCCAGGTCCATCGAACCTCCGGCTACAACCGGAATGACCAGGCAACCCATCGTTGTCGCGCGATAGTCATCCCAGCACTGGTCCCACGAGTACCCTTCGACTCCGTTGTCGAGGAGAGTCCGGTGATATTCCCGAACGAGTGCGTCTTCGTTCGACGCCCGTATCTTCGGATCAACGCTCTGACTCATGAAGTACCCAACGTCGTTCGCGCCCCGACCTTTGGCGGCGATCTGCCAGTCGATGAGTGTGACCGGCGAACTGTTGTCAGGGCTGCCCCAGAAGACGTTGTCGAGGCGAAGGTCGCCATGGCACAGGGTGTACGGCGCGGAGGCAAACGAGTCCTGCATGGGGTTAAGGCGGAACAAAAGCTTCTGGGCGATTTCCACCTGGCGCGGAGTCAGGTGCGACCCAAACTTGGCCACGAATGGTTCAAGCGCCTGGGCATAGGCGAGGGCCGAGAGCTTGATCGTGGGCGAATTGACCGCGGGGATCCAGTCGAGCGCTTCGAGCTCCGGGGAATTCCACCAGCGGGCGTGCAGCTTCGCCATTTCCCGCAGGAGAACGCCACACTCTTCGGCGCTCGCACCCGCCGCCTGGTCGCCGATCGCAAGGGCGCCGAGGTCTTCCATCAGAATCACATAGTTCACGTTCACCGGGTCTGAACCGGTGTAGTACGAACGTGCGGCGCGGACGCCGATATCCTTGCAGAGCTCGCTGTAGAAGCGCGCTTCTTTCTCGTAAAAGCCGAGCATCTGGGCGATTCCCTTACCGGCCGGGTCGGCGGTAGGGATCTTCGCGATCAGTGTCTCCGGCGAGTTCGCATCGGCTGCACTGTAGGTCAGCGTGATGCGGCTGAGTTCGCCAAGAATGCCCACTCCGGCGCCGATCGTGACCTTCTGAATAGCGGACACCGTGCCCGAGCTGAGGAATCCGCCTGC
Organism: Dehalococcoidia bacterium; assembly: GCA_031431695.1. Taxonomy (GTDB): domain Bacteria; phylum Chloroflexota; class Dehalococcoidia; order Tepidiformales; family Tepidiformaceae; genus Amarobacter. The sequence continues at coordinate 7,930 of JANPDX010000038.1, read as the reverse complement.
CCGCAAAGCTCCCGTGAGCCATTCGGGTGTGATTTCGTCCATCGTCGATGGGATAGCAAGGTTGGTCACTCTTTGTCCTTCCGGATAGTTGGCGAGCTAAAGTTCTGGCGTCGGGGCTTTGGTTGGGTTTCGTAGTTCCACCCACAGGAGCGTCGCGATAAGCGCCACGGTGGTGAAGCCGAGGCAAACGCCGCCCAGGATGGAGAGGACATCCCTGGTTTTCAAGGTCGAACCAGAATCGCGGTCCGCGATGACGTCGAAGAGCGTGAACAGCAGCGTCAGGAAGAGCAACCCGCCACCGACGCCAAGGGCCATCACCTGGCGGCGCGCGAGGAGGTGCCCGAGTCCGACGCCGGCAATCACGAGCACCGGGATCAACGTCACCAACCACTCACGGTGGTTTTCCCAGCTATCGCGCAGCGAGAACAACACAGCCGTCAGGCCGACGGATATGGCAAGGCCCAGCACGAAGCCGGTCCAACGCTTTAGCAGGTCCACGCGAGATGCCTCGGGGGCCGCCGGGCGCTGTGAGCGGTCGTGCAGGAACGCGGTCTTTTCAGTTTCAACGGGTGCGGCAATGGAGAAGTTCGCCATAACCCGCGAATTGTGTCCCGCCTCAGGCTCTGGGGCAACGCGGGGACAGCAATCCCGCAGCTTTCAGCGTAGCCTGTGCCCGTGACAGCCGCGGTTGCCGAGTTTCGTTGTGATGGTGACCCGCTGGACGACATTTGGCTTGCCGGCGCCATGGGCGATGCCCGAGACCGTCAGGCGGCAACCGTGGTGCTTTTCGATGCGACCGCCGAATCACTCGTCCGGCCGGCCTTCAGTGCGGCGGCGCTGCGTTCGCTGGTCCTGTTCGAACTCCCGGTCGTCTTCGCCTTTGAGGGCGCCCTGTCTGGCGCTATCACGGAGTTGGCTCTCGCCTGCGACATTCGCCTTTGTGGGCGGGGCGCGTCGCTGCGAGGGAGGTTGCGCGCCAACGCCCGTATCCGGACGCTGACCGACGAAGGCACCGCGCTCCTCCTGTACCTTGGGCAGGCGGCAATCGACGCTCCGGGACTGCTCGCCAGGGGCCTCGTCTCAGTCGTTTCGGAACCGGGCGAGGCCCTCGCCGAGGCGCGCCGGACCGCCGCCGCGATCGCTTCACGAGGCCCGATTGCCACCCGCTTCGGTAAAGAAGCCATCTGGCGAGGCCTCGCCCAGCCACTCGAACAGGCGCTCCGGTTCGAGACCGATTTGACGTTGCTGTTGCAGACAACCAAAGATCGTGATGAAGGGGTTCGAGCGTTCCTCGAAAAGCGGGCCCCGGTCTTCAAAGGTGAGTGATCCATGATAGTAATGCTGGAAGAGCCAGAAGCCTGGTCGCTGATGATGCTCGTCAGCGCGGTGGCAATCGATAATGCCGAACTTTCGCTCGAAGCGAAGGAATTCATCAAGCGTTGGAGGAGTGACCGCCCCGAGGGCTCGCCAGGCCTCGAAAAGCTGACCGACGACCTCAACAAGGCCCTAAACGTGCACCTCGATGCCAAGTTCCTGCGGCGCGTGAAGAGCAAGGGCCGCTACGAAACGGTGAAGAAGTAATGGAAGTTCGATTCACAGACGACGAGATCGCCGAGGCACTGACCGTGCTCGTGAACCACATGGCTGCTGACGCCGGTCTCGGCGACAAAGACCGTGCCATGCTCAAGCGCTGGCGAATGTCGGACATGAAGCTCGGCGGCGACGACATGCAGGAGCTCGTGGACAAGGCGAACGAAGACTTTGCAAGGATGTTCACGCGGCGCGAACGCAGTCCCATTCAGAAGCACGACTGGAACGACTAAGTCGCGCCCTCGGGGCCGAGACATCCGTAAGGTTCAACCTCCCGGTGTGGTTCGGTTAAGGTCGTGCCCCGTGGTCTCGCTTTGTTCACCAGCTGAGTAGTACTCTGCGCGCCTGCCCGGAGGGGCGGAACAAGGAGACAGGGCAATGGCAAACTATCTTCTCGTATACCACGGTGGTGGCGACATGGGCGCGACCCCGGAGGCTCAGGCGAAGACAATGGCGGCCTGGATGGGCTGGTTTGGCGGCCTCGGCAGCGCCGTGGTGGATGGCGGTAACCCGGTCGGCCGAGCGTGCACCATCACAAAGGGTGGCACGTCCGAAGACGGCGGCGCCAACCCCGCCACGGGCTATAGCGTTATCACCGCCGAATCCATGGCAGCGGCACTGAAAATGGCTTCCGGCTGTCCTGTAATTGCCGATGGCGGCAGCGTGGAAGTCTGCGAGACGTTCAACGCCGGCTAAAGTCGGTCGTGTTTGCCATGGCCGATCTCGAAGCTGAAACGCTCGCGAAATCGGACCAGAGCGCGCAAGAGTGGCCCACCCAGGATGACCAGCACGACGGCATTGCACATGCTTCGCAGAAGGTCCCAGCCGAAGCTCGTCAGGAAGTAGTAGTTCCAGTAGCGGCGTAGCGTCTCTGCCGGTCCAAGGCCGGCCTCGTAGGTCACATCGGGTCCTGCCACGAAGAACGGCCACGACCAGAGGTTAGTGATCGCGCCGAAGAGCAGGCCCCAGGCGACGCCGAAGCAAACTACCAGGCCGACTTCGGGCTTGCCGGAAATTCCAGCCCGCGCCGCGCAATAGCGGAGCCCCCCCGCCGAAATGCCCATCCATGCGGCAGCGAACATCTGGAACGGCAGCCATGGCCCGATCCCTCCGGTGATGACCGCGCTCAAGAAGAACGACAGCGCTCCCAGCAGAAAGCCCATGCGCGCGCCAAAGGCATACCCACCGAGAATCACGAGGAAGAAGTAGAGGTTCGCGCCCGCTGGCAATGTCACCGTCCGCAGAACAGCGGCCAGGGCTGCAAGTACTCCCAGAGCGGCCAGAGATTTGCTGTTCAGCCCGCCCGCGGTCAGGTCCGCCACCACGAGCACGAGGCAGAGCGCCGCGGTGATCGCGAACACGATCGGTGCGTCGGTCTGGTGAGCGAACGACTCCATGCCGTTTTCTCGAATGCGGGGCGCGAAGAAGGGGCTCAAATAGGCGGCAAGCCCGAGAAGGTTCAGGCCCACGAAGATAAGTTTCCCCGGGTCTGCCCACCCGCGCCGGGCCTGCGTGAAACGAATGCCTGGGACGCTAATCGCCATTGCGCCGCCTCCAAACGAGCGCTCCAGTGATTGCGCCGAGCAACACGATGGCAATCGCTCCGAACGCAAGGTACCCACCGGCCGCAGTGCCTTCATCGCTTTCTTTCCCCGTTGCCGGCGCCAGCGGAGGAAGCGTCGCCGTGGCCGGCGCTATCCCGGCACTTGTCCCGATGGTCACTGTCACGGTGGGCGCTTCAGAAGGGGTATTCGCGGAAATCGGGGACTGGGATGCGGCATGGGCCGCGGTACTGGCGACCGTTGCGCTTCCGGGTGCAGGCGCCGCGGAAGTAGCCGCGGCAGCGACCGTCGGCGCGACTCCGGCGCGGGGTTCGTGGCCGCAGATTTGGGCGAACGTGATGTCCAGGGGCGCCGGTGCGCTGTTTGCTGCTCCCCTGCCCCACTTCCAGCCGTGTACGTCGCCGTCTTTGGCTTTCAGGAGATTGAACGCGAGCGACGAATAGACCCAGTTCTTGCCGTACTGCCGGGTGAAAAAGGCCCAGTACGTGCAGTCCCCTCCCTGGCACTGGCAAAAGCAAGAGGTGAATGAGCTGGCGTCCTTGCATCCGGTGGGGCCAAGGGCGCAGACCGTCAGTCCGCTACCGCCGCCGAAGACTTCGATGCCGAGCCCGGCGTCTTTGAGCAGGTCCTGCCCGGTGATACCGTCGCCGCGAAACGCCACGCAGTAGGTCTTCACTTCGCTGCCATCCTGGATCACCAGCCCGGCTTCGCCGTCGGCGCGGGCCGTAGCGCCGAGGCCAACTGCCATCGCGGCGATCAGCACAAGGAACGCCACGCGACCGCCCAATTGCTCAGTCATCGGAAACCTCTGAAACGATGAGCGCGCCCGGTACGAGCCGCGCGACCTGCGTCGGATACGGTCCATCGGCGGCAAAGGCTTCCCGGGCCGGCAGGTCGAACAGCATCAACCCCCCCTGCAATCCAATGACCCGGGTCGCGAAACGCGCCGCCGATTCAACGTCGTGCGTTGCCACAATCGCCGCCCCGCCGGTAGCCGCATGGGCATCCAGCCGATCCGCGAGCCACGCCTTCGCCCGGCCATCGGCGCCGCGTGTGGGTTCATCCAGCAGCCAGACGCGTGGTTCATGCGCGAGCATCGCCGCGATGGCGACACGTTGCTGTTGCCCAACGGAGACATCGCGCGGGTTCTGGTCCGCGATGTGGTCGATTCCCCATGCCTTTGCGGACGCTTCGAGCGCTTCCCGCCCAGGCTTTTTCCCGGAGCGGTTGCCCAGGGTTTCGGACAATTCCGCGGAAATCGTCTCGTGATACAGGGCGACGGAGGGATCCTGTGGCACGAGGCCCGCGAAACCGGTGATCTCTCGAACGCGGGCGCCCGCGGCGAACAACGATCCCGGAAACGTGACCAATCCGGCCGCTGGTTTTGCCAGGCCCGTCAGGGCACGAAAGAGCGTCGACTTCCCGCTGCCGTTCGCGCCCATGAGAGCGACGATTTCGCCCTCGCGGAGAGTGAACGACACGTCCCTCAGCACCACGTGTTCGCCATAGGCGACCGTAAGTCCTTGCGTTTGTACGAGGCCGCCTCCGGTAGTTCGGCGGGACCGGGAAATGGCCTTCAACGGCGGTAGTCCTGCGCGCGCAGCCTCCACCGTCATGGGCACTGGATCCAGGCCGAAGCGCCGGCCCAGTTCGCACACCGGAGGCACTGCGTCGAGCTCCTTCGCCGCTCGCGAAGGCGTCATCTGTGTGACGGCGCCGTCCTCGACAGCGACCACGAGCTGGACCGTCGGGAGGAGCCGCTCAAGCCGGTGTTCAGCCACCAGGATCGTCATGTCTCCCCCGAGATGAAGGCGTTCAAGGCCTGAGATGAGCGCCTCGCTCCCGGCCGGATCGAGTTGTGACGTGGGTTCGTCGAGCAGCAGCAGTCTCGGTTCGAGTGCGAGTACCGCTGAAATCGCCACTCGCTGGCGTTCACCACCGGAAAGCGTATGCAGCCGCCGGTGCCGCAGGTGCTCGATTGCAAGTGTCTCCAGCGTGAGGTCCATTCTCCGGCGCATTTCCGCCCGGGGCACGCCTTGCTGTTCCATACCGAACGCGATCTCTTCTTCGACGGTTTCGGCGACGGCCTGAGCTTCCGGTTCCTGAAACACCATCCCCACGGCGAGGGCCATCTCGCGGGCGGGAGTTCGCACGGGATCGAGACCGGCGACTCGCACCGAGCCGGTCAGGCGCCCGCCGTGGAACTGTGGCACGAGCCCGTTGAAGACTCGGAGCAGGGTTGACTTTCCGCCGGCGGAGTGTCCTGCCAGGAGACCGAACGTCCCCGTTTCGATCTCGACGTTCACTTCGGAGAGCGCTGGCCGTTCCGAGCGCGGGTACCAGTAACTGAGGTTCTCGATCCGGGCGATCGTCATCGCGCGGCCTCAACTGTCCGAGGCGCGATGCCCTCCTCCGACCGTCGAGCGACCGGGTCAAGCAGCAACGCCAGGGCAGGCCATGCGCAAAACAGCGCGATGGCGCCGCCAGCAGGGTGCATCTCCACTGCCGGCAGGCCGGCGAACGGGTTGTACGCCAGGCCGGCGGTGCCGGCGAGCCGCATGCCAACGACCACGACGCCCACAACCGCCGAGGCGCCAATGAGGGCCTTTTGCATCCACGGCACCGGGTCGTCGGCATACCTTGTTGTCTTCTGTTGCGCGCTCGAAACCCAGAACCACCAGCAGATTGCCGCGAACCCGGCCATCCCGAGCACTCCGGCGGCCCACTGCCACCGGTCGCTGTAGAACCACAACCAGGCTGAGGCCACGAGGAGTGGCGCCGAGGCTGCGGCGGCCATTCTCGCCGAGGCCGGTGGCCGCGCCGAGGCCGCGTAGCCGCGAGCTTCCATCGCCTCGGCCAGCCGCATAGAGCGTTCCAGCCCGCCAATGACCGCGGGGACGACCAGCGCGGGCAGGTCACGCAGGCCACCTCGCGCGCCGCGAAGCGCGCGCATTTCGCGGATGCGCCGCAGATCTTCGATGCTCGAAGGCAGCAGCGTGAGCCCAACGGTCACCACGAGGCTGGCATGGAATAGTGCCGCCGGGCTCGACCGGAGCACCTTTTGCGGGTTGACGGCTCCGTTGAATACCCCGAATGCCAGCAGGATCGAAAGGATCGCGAGGCCGCGCACAGCCGCCGCCACCAGTCCTTCGGCGCTTACCGGACCTCCAAGGCGAAGCCCGCCAAGCCAGCTCGGAATTCTCGGCCCCGGCGCCGTGAACAGGATGTGGTCGCCATACGTCCCGTTGATGGTTGCCACGGCGACCGAGACAAAGAACATCGTGACGCCGAAAACCAGCAGGGTTCGAAAGCTCGTCACGCCATTGCCCGTCCTTGGCGCGAGCACCGCAACAAGGATGACGCAGAGCAGCACGACTCCGAGGTAGAGCGGGTTGGTGGTGGCGAGTGCCACCACCATGACCAGCAAGACCCATGCGAGCCACGCCGAAGAGTGCATGACTAACGGCCGCCTCTGTTCAAGCGCGCGGCGGCGGCAAGTGCCCCGCCGGCCGCGACCAACGCGAGCGCCGCGAACAACGTTCCGGGCGAACCTCCCGAAGTCGCTCCGGCGGTGTTTCCGGTCGCCGGAGGCGCCGGCGCGGCGGTTGTCGCGGCTGGCGGCGGAGGCGTCGCCGGAGCGGTGGGTGTGGCCGCCGGGCGGGTTCGCGTTATCGGCGTTTCGGGAGCGTTGCAAAAGGTCCGTCCGGCCAGAGCCGGGACTACCTGGTTCGTCGCGAAGCCCGGGTCGAAGCCCTTGAAGGAGCCATCCGCGTTTTGCTGTGAAAGAAGATAGGCGACCGGATTGACCCCGTTCTTTGTGTAGGTGGCGCCTTCCGGGTTCTCGCCAAGGGCGAGGAGCGCCTGCACCACGAACGCGGTGGATGAGGCGTTCGATTCGTCGCTGACGTAGCCAAACCCGCCGTCGTTTCCCTGGCTCGCTTTCAGATACGCGAGCGCTTTCGTCAACACCGGGTCAGACTTCGGCGCGCCCGAGGCGAGGAGCGCCTGGATGGCGATGGCGGTTGTATCGGGGTCCGAGAATCCGCCGAAGCCCCAGCCGCCATCCGAGGCGATTTGGGTTGCCTTCAGGGCCCCGAGTGCGGCCGCGGGCACGCTGTTGCCGGTGCAGGCGAGGCCAAGCATCGCTATTGACTGATTGAAGTCGTCGCCCGCGTAGGTGCCCGTCGCGGAATCGTACCCTCCGGTGATTTTGGCGATGAGGTCGGTCCCGCCGACGGATTTCGGGTCGATGCCGAGAGCCTTCGCGCCAAGCGCTGCCTTGGCCGCTGAGGCGGCGCCGCTGGTGGAGGTGGCGTTGGCTTTCAGGTAATCGGCCGGGCTTTTGCCACCGATGGTTTCTTTCGCCGGGTCGTAGCCGGCAGCACGAATAGCGAAGATCGCATCCATGGTCTGGCCCCCCAGGTGGCTCGGCGAGCTCGCATAGGAGCCATCGGCCAACTGAATCGAGCGAATGTAGGCGCTGCCGGAGAGGACAGCGGTGGTCTCTGGAAGGGCGGCCGTGGCCGCGAAAATAGGCAGCGCAAACAACGCGCCGCAAACAACAAGCAACAGTCGTCGCAAGGGAATTAACTCCTCGAATGCAAGAGCCTGGTGAGGCTGGCGGAGTGATGGGTAAATCGACGGGAAACAGCGGCCCCGCCAGTTCTTAGCGGGTGCTCAAGTAATACAAACCATCCCCGACCCCTTTCGCGCGAAGGATCATCGGTAGCGGACGAGGGCGGGTTTTCTGGCTTGGCTCTTGCGAACCTCTACAGTTG
>JANPDX010000037.1:0-7316 GCA_031431695.1 Dehalococcoidia bacterium | reverse complement strand
CCCGACCGTTATCAGCGTGGCCGGGAGGATGAACGCCAGTCCTGCTACCCAGAGTCCGCGCCAGCCAGCCCGCTCCGCGCCGAGGTGCATCACCATTTCCGTGGAGTTCGGCCCCGGGATCAGGTTCGTCACCCCGAGCATATCCACCAGTTCCGCATCGCTGGTCCAGCCGCGGGCGCCGGCCAGTTCCCGCCGCATGATCGCGATGTGCGCCGCCGGACCCCCGAACGCGATCACCCCGAGCCGCAGGAAGTACCGCGCCACTTCCCCAACTGTCCCGCGCTGAGAACTGATCGCCATCGCGAAAGCGTAACCGGTACCACGAAGCCCCCCTTCTCCCAAGCTTGGGAGAAGGGGTTGGGGGGTGAGGGAAAGATGCGTGCCCGGCAACGATCCGCTCCCGATGGGTCGCGGGTCAACCGGTCCTGGCCGTTAGCCATTTCCATGGCACTCCCCTTCTCCCAATCTTGGGAGAAGGGGTCGGGGGATGAGGGCCAACCGTGAGGCGACCGGACACTCGAAAACGTTAATGGACATGGTGCGAACTAAAGAAAATCAATTCAGGACTTGATTTTCTTCACTATCGTGTTATTCTCTCGCCAAGCAAGGAGAACATTCATGCCAGTCACCACCCGATCCCCGCTCGCCATGCTCGTCCAGAGCGGCCTCGAATCCATCGGCCCCTGCCCCGCCCGCTCGGCGTTTCGCGACACCCCGGACACGCCAGCAGAAACGGTCGAACAGATCGCCGCCGCGCTCCTGATGGCCATGGCCCTGCGCGAAATCTCCGACGAACTCGACCTCCAGGGTGTCGCCCTGCTTGGAACCGCCTGCGTCATCGGTCTCCAGGCCCTCGGTGAGCTCGAACCGGGCGCGCACCGCCTCAACGCAGCCATCTTCGCCTTCGAAGACCTGCTCCGGCGTACCGCCCCCGCGGAGGCGAGGTAACCCGGTGGTACTGAATATGGGCCTTCGCCCCGTGCTCGAAGTACGCGACCTCGTGAAGCGCTATCGCAATGGCACCCTTGCCAACGATGGCATTTCCATCGCCCTGCGACCGGGCGAAATCTACGGCCTGCTCGGTCCGAACGGAGCCGGAAAGACCACCCTCGTCCGCCAGGTCCTGGGCGTCCTTCGCCCGACCTCCGGCACGATCACCCTGGATGGAGGCGACGTGGTCGCCAACCCCGGGCTTGCCCGGCGCAACATCGGCTTTCTCCCCCAGGGTCAGTTCGACCTGCTCTCGCTCCGCGTCGGCGAAATCATCGAGTACTCCGCCCGCCTGCGGGGCGTGAAACCAGCCCAGGCCCGTATCCGCCGCGACGAACTCCTTGCCATGCTCGACCTCACCCCCTTCGCCCGGACGACGATGCACGCCGCCTCGGGGGGCGTCCGCCGTATGGCCGGATTCGCCGCCGCCATCGCCGCCCCCGCACGGCTGCTCGTCCTGGACGAGCCCACGAACGACATCGACCCGATCCGCCGCCAACTCCTCTGGAACACCATCGGCGAACTCGGACGCGAAGGCGCGACCGTGTTGCTGGTCACCCACAACCTCGCCGAGGCCGAACGTTTCATCGATCGGCTCGCGATCATCGACGGCGGCCGCATCGTCCGCGAAGGCACCCCCTCCGCCCTCCGCTCACTGGTCACGGAGAAGCTGCGGCTCGAACTCGCGTTCACCGGCCCCGTGACTGTCCACGCCGCACTCACTTCTGAAAAGGGCGACCCCGGGAAATATCTCTTCGACCAGCGCGACCTTCCCGTCATCAGCACCTGGCTAGGGTCCCTGCGCGAGGCCGGCCTCCTCGGCGACTTCCGCATCGGGCCTCCCACACTCGATGACATTTACGCCGCCGTCATGGCCCCCGCGCCTGAATTGGAGGCTGCCTCGTGAGTGCCCTGCGCCAGTACCGTGACCTTGTATCCGTCCAACTCCGTTCGATGCGTGACGAAGTCCTGATGATCGCGGTCATCCAGATTGTGCTCGCGCTGGGGCTCGTCCTCGGCATGGGCTACCTCATCCCCGATATTTCGAAGATGTCCGCCACCTTCCTCGTGACCGGTACCGCTACACAGTCCTTCGTCACGATGGGCCTTGTCATGCTCCCGCAGATGCTTGCCCAATCGAAGGCCGAAGGCCGCATCGAGTACTTCCTCACGATGCCGATAAGCCGCGAGGCCTACCTTCTCGCGCTGATCACCGTGGTCGCCATCACCGCCCTTCCCGGCGTCGCCTTCACCCTTCTCTTTGGCGCATGGCACTACGACATTTCGCTCAGCGTCGAACCCGCGTTCTTCCTCGTGATGGTCCTGGCTGTCCTGTCGCTTGCCGGCATTGGCGTGGCCATGGCCATGTGGAGCCCCCACCTGCAGACCGTCAACGCCGTCACCCAGCTCATCATTTTCTACGTCTTGTTCTTCTCGCCAGTGTTGCTACCCGCCTCCCAGTTGCCGGAGCTGCTCCAACTGACAGCGAAGCTCGCTCCACCGACGTACGCCGCTGACGGGGTGCGGGCGACCCTTACAGACCTGCCAAATACATCGCTCGCCAGGGACCTTCTGGTCATGAGCGGATTCGCGGTCGGATCCATCGCCCTCAGCGCGTTCGCTATTCGCCGGCGCGGGTAGACCGGTCACCGGACTGCGAGCCCGCCTCGGCGCCCGCGCCGATAGACCCAACGCGCGAAAATAGGTTCGAGGAACTGAATGAATCGGAGTCGCGGCCCTCAGCGGGTCCTTCCCGGGAAGAACGGCATGCCGTCCAACGCATGTCCGCCAATGGTGCAAAGTCGGCAGGCCCTGATCCGCCTACATTTTCCTGGCCCTCGCCGGGCCTAAGCGGGGGCTGAGCCCCGCGACTACCCGGTTCGTCTCCCCTCGCCCTCCGCAGAGGGAAAGGGGGTTCATGACGGCCTGTCCGCCGGACCCCTGGACGATCCGCTTCCGGCGGAAGGCGCGCCGGTCGCGGTCGCGTTCGTCGATGCTCCAGAAGAGGTGGTCGATCTGAGGGAGGTCGGACTCCTCGTCCCAGCGCGTGGCGAGGCGGGAGTTCCAGACCTGCTCCCAGCGCGTTTGGGTGCTCAGGAGCATGTCGCGCGGGCAGGTTGGCGGAGGGACATTCCGGCGGGAACTGAGCACCGTGAGTTGGCCGCCGCGCCGGTTGCCCCGGGTGTTCGTCAACTGGTCGAGCGGCTTCTGCGCCTTGTTGGCCATCTTCTCTGATGCTAGAGGGCGCTGGTAGCAATCGGTTGGGCATGAGCAATCTGGAGGGACGAGTAAGTCGACGCGGGTCGTTCCGCCACTCCTACTCTATAGGCCAATCCCGACTTTCGGGTCTCGGTGCCACAGGGTGTTACCGAGGTGACAGTCGTCGAGTCGCTAATCCCTGAGTTGTACTCGGAGACGGCGGAGAACTGTTTCAAGCGGCTGGTGGTAGACGAGTTCGGTCGTGCGGAGGGTGCGGGTGCGCATCTGGTCGGGGACGGTGGCCTACGCCGCTTCGTCCGGATAGTAAACGGCGAGACAGGTGTCACATATGCCATGGCTGACCCGCGGGAGGCCAGAACTCAGTGCGTCAGCGACAAAGTCCCACGTGGAGTCATCAGTGCGTCGGAGGCGACGACAGCAGGAGCACTGGGTCACTATCCCGTGGGAATTACGGTAGGCATCCGGGGAACGTTCGCTGATTCCGTAGAGCTCGCGGGCGCTGCCCAGTTCGAGCAAACCGTAGGTCACAGCCACACCGAGGAGACGTCCGCCTTCATCGACGAAGAGTGGAGCGAATCGAGCCGTGCTGCGGCGAACCAGCGAGGGCGTGTTGCATTCCGAGACGTGGACCAGGCCCGCACCCGGATCGGGCGGCAGGTTGATCGCACGGGTTAGTAGTCGCTCATAGTACGAACGCATGGAGCCCTGGATCGCGCCGACCCAAGGTTGACCAAGCACCTGTGCTGAGCGGACAGGGCCGATTGTTCCTGCCGGCACGGCGTCGTCCCAGTTCTTGTTGCAGTGGACGATGACCCCGTCCAAATCCAGGACGCATGCTACGCCCGGTTCTTGGTCGAGCGCCTGCCGAAGTTCCTGGGTGACGACCATGTCAATCCTCCTTCTTTACACGTCGGTCTGACTTTACACGTCGGTCTGAGCATTGGCTCTAAGGGAAATCCCTCGGAGCAAGCCCACTCGTTCGCCACTGCGTTCGTGGAGGTTTTGCCGCCCTGAAGAAGCACGGCTTCGACTGGCGGAGTCAGCGCGAAGTCAAACAACCGGGCCGGGTTTTAGCCCCGCAGAAGCTTCTTCAACCCGCGCAGGCAGAGCCACGCGGCGATACCGCTGGCGATGATGACCGGGACGGCCGACGCCGGGTCATGGGTGCGCTTGAATTCGGCCGCCCCATTCTTGATCTCGATGAACCCGAGCGGGGATGCCGCCACCCCGCCGCCGCCACCCGATCCCTCACCGATCTCGCCAGTCTCACTACCCTCTTCGATGCCGCGCCCCGAACCTCCGCCGAAGCCCCAGCGCACCTTGGCCACCGGTATCACCGTGATCCCCTCGCGTTCCACGGGAGTCCCGAACACAGCCCCAGCGGCGGCGCGTACGCCAATACGTTCGGCGAGCAATTCAACGAAGGTGTCGCCGCGCCCACTGGCCGCGGCCTGGGCTTCGCGCAGCACTCGGCTCAAATCGTCAGTCATCGCGGGTACTCCGGATCTTCCGCCCTGGTGTTTGGGGGTCTTACTTGAACCGGTAGGTGATGCGGCCCTTCGTCAGATCGTAGGGCGAAAGCTCCACGAGTACCCGGTCACCGGTAAGAATCTTGATGTAGTTCTTGCGGATCTTGCCGCTGATATGCGCCAGCACAACGTGGCCGTTCGCCAGTTCAACCCGGAACTGAGCATCCGGCAGCGGCTGCGTCACAATTCCTTCGACTTCGATAGCTTCTTTCTTCGCCAAACAGGACATCCCTCAAACGGATATGGAGTTCGTCTAACCCTAACACAAAGGGCCTCCCCGAATCAGCCTTCCGCGGGGATGCCCCGCGCCACCGGTCGCGGTACCCTCTATCAATGTCCCGTCCACTGGCCTCGGTGCTCACCCTCGGCTGCAAACTCAACCTCGCCGATAGCGAAGAAATCGCCCATCGGCTGCGGCTCGCCGGGTTCGATGTCGTCGATTCAGTCTGCGAAGCCGACGCATACGTTATTAACACCTGCTCCGTCACGCACACCGCCGACCGCAAATCGAGAAAGCTCATCCGTTCCATCCGGCGCATCTCGCCCGGCGCTGCCGTCGCCGTCACGGGATGTTTCCCGCAGTCAGCCGGATTCGAAGCCACACGCGAACTCGGCGCGGACTTCGTCACCGGCACCCGCGACACCGACAAAGCCGCCCTCGTCGATTTCCTTCGCCCCTTCACGATGGACCCGCGGGGCCAAATCCAAAATCCAAAATCCAAAATCCAAAATGGCTTCACGCGCGGGTTCATCAAGGCGCAGGAAGGCTGCAACGATGTCTGCGCCTTTTGCATCGTGCCCCGCACTCGAGGCCGCGAAGAGTCCCGTTCGATTGATCTCGTCGTAGCCGAAATCGACCGGGCGGTCCAGGCAGGCGCCCACGAAGCCGTTATCACCGGCACCCAACTTGGCGCGTGGGGCCGGGACCTTTCGCCGCGTTTGCTCCCGTGCGATCTCATTTCTTGCATCCTCGAACGGACGGAAGTGCTTCGCCTGCGGTTCAGTTCACTCCAACCTCAGGACATAACACCGGAGTTACTCGCCCTCTGGAGCGACCCGCGGCTCATGCCGCACTTTCACCTCGCGCTCCAATCCGGGAGCGAATCGGTGCTTTCGGCTATGCGCCGCCGCTACACAGCAACAGAATTCGTCGATGCGGCGGCTCGGATTCGGGCGGCGGTACCCGGCGTCGCCATCACAACCGACGTGATCGCCGGCTTTCCCGGCGAAACAGAAGACGACTTCGAGGACACCCTCGCTCTCTGCCGTCAGGTTGGCTTCGCGCGTGTCCATGGCTTCCCCTATTCCCAGCGAAGCCGCACCACCGCGAATTCCATGCCCGGCCAGCTTCCTCCCGAAGTGAAAAAAGAACGTATGGCCCGCTTGCTCGCTCTCGGGCACGAACTTTCGCTAAAGTTCCGGACCGCCAGCAGCGGCGCTACGCGGCCAGTCCTCTGGGAGTCCGCCCGCGAACCACACACCAGCGGCCAAAAGCCAACGGCCAGCGGCCAGGTCTGGTTCGGCCACACGGATAACTACATCCCGGTGTTCGCCGAAGGTTCCCGCCTCCTGAATCGCGTAACGCCCGTGCGCCTTGGTGAGGTGTACCATGAAGGCGTCTGGGGAAACATCCCCACGGAGGCACAGTGAACGCACTTCGACGCGTACTCCTCGCCCTCTATAGCCTGGTTCTTCTTGCCGCGCTCGGGGGCATCGGGTCCCTCGCATGGAACCAGGACGACCAGCTCGATCTCACCATCAGTGACCTGAATTTGCAGGCGTTTGTCGATGCCAGCGATGGCGCAAAGTACGCGCTCACCGGGGCGCTCTCGGGTATTGCGCTGCTCGCCGTGTTCACGCTCCTGCTCGCGATCTGGCCGAAGCGTTCCGGGTTCAGCAGCAAGGGCACGCTGCGCATCCGCCAGGCCGATGGCGGCACCGTCGAAGTCACGGCCGGTGCGGTGGAAGCCCTCATCAGAAACGAACTCGAAGCCCTGCCCGAAGTGAGCAAGGCCACGCCCCGCATCCGCCTCACCGGCGGCGCGGTCGATACCTACCTCGACGCCCACATCGAACCAAGCGCCAGCATTGCCCAGGCCACGAAGCTGCTCAGCAGCACGGTCGAACAGGTGTTGCGCGAACACGTCGGCGTCACGTCCGTGCGGCGCCCGGTTATCCGCATCACCTATGACGAAATGAGCGCCCGGCCCGCTGGTTCATTGAGGCGGCCGATCGAGCCTCCGCCCCCGCCGTACCACACGTCGACTTTCTCCGAAGAACCGCCGCGTGCCATGTCCCCCGATACGCACATGAAGCCGCCAATGGCCGGCGATCTCGCGCGCCCGCCCGAGGCGCCCCATTTCACAACCCCGGACGAGGAATCGACTACCGATGGCCGAAGCTGACCGCGTCGCGCCTCCCAACGCGGGCGAACTGCCCTGGGTGCTGGAGGCGCTGCTCTTTGTCGCCGAAGAACCACAGCCGCTCCAGTCGCTCGCTCGCGCCGCCGGAGTCAGCGACGCCGCCGCCCGCAAGGCCCTGAACCAGCTTTCCGCCGATTACGAAGCGCGCGGCCTG
>JANPDX010000036.1:0-7112 GCA_031431695.1 Dehalococcoidia bacterium | reverse complement strand
GGCGATAGTGCCTTTCGTGAGGCCGTCGCGGCTCACAATCCAGAGTTCCGGACCGTCGGCACGACGGGGGTAGTACTGCAACACGATCCACTGCGAGTCTGGCGACCAGAGCACAACCTGGGGCTGGTTGTATTCGGGGATATCGAACGAGGCGATCCTGGTGCAGGCCCCGTTTTGCAGCAGAAAGAGGCCGCCATCTTCGTCGGTAGTGGCTGTGGTGCCGTCGGGAGCGAGACTGCCAGGGCCGATCATGCCCGGGCCTATCTTGTTGACGTCAGTCCCCGCGAGCACTCGGCCGGTGTCCGTTTGGGCGCCAGTATTGAGGTTTACTTGCCAGAGAACTGCTCCCCGCTGGTCATACCGAACGACTCCGGCGGTAGCGTCGTCAATCCAGTAGAGGGCCGCGCCGCCGAAGTATTCGGGCATGCAGGCGCGCTTTGTCCGGGATGCGCCAGAGGCCTGGGCATGTATGAAGCAAAAGTCCGAATCGAGGAAGAGAATCTCGCCGGGAATGGCGATGTTGGGATGGTCCCGGAGGGACGGCGGTGACGGGTCGCTTCGACCGAAAGCGAAGATGACGACAACGAAGACGATGAGCAGCGCGAGGCCGCCAAGTATTCCGGCGACGTAGAGGCGAGTCCTCATACCGCTTCCGGCTTTCGGGTTTCCCGGCGGAGGACGGCAAGGAGGAGCACTCCGGCGACCAGGACCCCGCCGCTTATCATCATCGCCAGTGGCGCACCAAGGCGATCCTGGAAGTGTTCAAAGATGAACGCGATCATGACCACGAACGCTCCACCGACACCGGCCAAGACGAGCGAGAAGCCGCCGCGGAGGACACCGAGTGCGATGACCCCCGCCGCCGCGAGCCCGGCCACGAATTCGAAGGCGAGCGGGCCACCATCGCCCACGCCGGCCTCGAATGGACCCGCTATGGCAAGCACCGCGAAAAACAACCGAGCCGACCACTGTGGAGTGAACCACCCGGCTTCGGCGAGTGCGACACCCGCCAGCCCCGCCAGCAGGATGGTGGAGCCCGCGATTTCCTGGCTGAAGTCGTCGGTCCAGCCGCCAACGGCCTGCCCGAGGAACAAGGAGGCACCGGCGATTGCGAGCACCTGCGCATGCGAGGGGCTCAGAACCCAGAGGCCTACGGCCAGCAGGACCGTTGCCGTGGCGACAACGAGCAGCCAGCCGCGCTCATCGGTTTTTGAGAGGCCAAGCCCATATTCGTGGAAGGTTACGGCGAGGAACGCGGCGAAAAGAGCGACGCCGAGCAGCCACGCGGCCTGGCTGCCACGTTCAAGTTGGGGCTCAGTGCTTCGGCTCAAGACAGCACCGACGCCCAGCATCAGCACCATCGGGACTCCCAGGGCCAACACGCGGGCCCACGACTCGATCTGCTCCCAATTGTCACCAACGAGGTTGAACGCTCCGACGCCGAGGACCGCGAGCCCGAGGTAGAGGAGGGCTTCCAGCGCCCCCGGGCGGTTCGTCTTTTCGACAGCCGGCACGTTCGCCGCTTCGAAAGTGCGAATGCGCTCGGCGCCGGGCTCATCGAGGACGCCCGCAGCCAGCCAACGACTCAAGAGATCCCGAATTTCAGCCATGTCACAGAGGGTAAACGCAGAGGCAGCACATTGAAAGGCCACCGTGGCCCCTGTTGAGGCGATCGAGTTGACCAACTCTGTATTGTTCGTTAGCGACCAGACGGGTCTGGCGATGGGAACAGGGAGGCCGACGAAAATGTCAGACACCCGGAGTGCTGGAACGTTCAAGGGCGTTGCCCCCATGTTCCTCACCGATGACGTAAGGAAGACGGCCGAGTGGTATCGCGAGACGCTTGGGTTTGCCGAGGGCGACTACTACCTTTCGGACCATGGCCCTGACGAGGACGAGGCAGATCCCCACAACGAGCACCATCCGGCGGAGGGCGGGGCTGTCTTCGTGATTATCGAACGCGATGGCCAGCGGTTGATGTTCGGGCGGACGATGGCGCCCGGGCTGGGCGTTCACTCAGCCTTTGACGCGAAGGCGTTTGCCTGCAATGCCTACTTCTGGCTTGATGGCATCCGGGCCTACTACGAAGCAGTGAAGGCAACTGATGCGGAAATGCTGGAGGAGTACGTCGTGCAGCCATATGGGCTCGCTGAGTTCCGGGTGCGGGACATCGACGGGCGCGTGGTCACTTTTGGCGGCCCGCCGGAGGCATAGAGACAGGGCGCGTGTTGCCGACTACGCTTGCGCGACTGCCGCGGGAGGATCCGATGTCACTTCGAGGAAAGTCCGCAATTGCGGGAATCGCCGAATTCCGGCCGAGCCGCTACACCGAAGGCGCGACGACGCTGGGAATGCTGGCTGAGGTCGGCATGCAAGCGGTGGCCGACGCGGGGCTTGAGATGAAGGACATCGACGGGTTGGTGACTGAAGCATTCGCGGAGTCTCCGATGTTCGCCCCGGCCACGGTTGTTGAGTACCTGGGAATCGACGCGAAGTTCGCGGAGGTGGTGGACCACGGCGGGGCAACGGGCGCGGCGATGGTGCTGCGGGCGGCAATGGCGATATCCGCCGGTCTGTGTGACCGGGTTCTCTGTGTGACTGCGGCCCGGCGTGAGAAAAGAAGCAACCAGGGCCCGCGGCAAACCGCGAATACGGGCTGGGCGGGCCGCCGAAGCGACCGCACCCCGTACTCAGAGTTCGAAGTGCCGTATGGAGCAATTGGAGCGAACCTCGGCTACGCGATGATCGCGCAGCGCTATATGCACGAGTTCAGACTCAAGCCGGAACAACTCGCGAAGATCGCCGTGGCCCAGCGCTATAACGCCTGCCACAACCCGGAGGCCATCTTCTATGGACAGCCAATCACGGTAGAAGATGTGCTGAATTCACCGATCGTTGTCGATCCGCTGCACATGCTGGAGATTGTCATGCCGGTGGCGGGAGCTGCGGCGCTGGTCGTAACAGGGGCGAAGACGGCGAGGAAGTTGAAGCACGACCCGGTCTACGTGCTTGGCGCGGGGGAGCACACGACGCATCGCAGCATCACGTACGCGCCGAGCCTGACGCACAGCCCGATCAAGGTTGCAGCGGACATGGCGTTCGACATGGCAGGGGTGCGACGCAAGGACATCGACATCGCGAGCATTTACGACTGCTACACAATAACGGTGTTGATTTCGCTCGAAGACGCGGGATTCGCGAAGAAGGGCGCGGGTGGGAAGTTCATCGATGAACACAATCTGCAGTTCGACGGCGACTTTCCGTTGAATCCCCACGGGGGCCAGCTATCGTTTGGGCAGGCGGGCCTCGCGGGCGGAATGTCGCATGTGACGGAGGCCGCGAGGCAACTCATGGGGCGGGCAAAAGGCCGGCAGGTGAAAAAGCCGGAGTTCGCGTTTGTGAACGGCAACGGCGGGATCATGAGCGAGCAGGTCTCGCTGATCCTGGGGAGGGACAAGTGACTCAGGAAGCTACCCCTTACACGAGGCCGCTGCCCGAACCTACGCCGACGACGCGACCGTTCTGGGATGGGCTGAAGCAGCACAAGCTTGTCCTGCAACATTCGGCGAGGGCGAAGAAGGCGGTGTACTACCCGCGTTCGGTGTCTCCGTATGGACCGAACGATGAATTGAGCTGGGTGGAGTGCAGCGGGAATGGGACAGTGTATTCGTTTACCGTCGCACGGCGGCCAACCGCGCCGCAGTGGTCCGAAGCGTGCCCGTACGTCATCGCCATCGTGGAAATCGAAGAAGGCGCCCATCTGACGGCAAATATCATCGACTGCGACCCCGAGACGGTGCGTATAGGAATGCCCGTCAGGGCAGTGTTCGTGGACGTCACGCCCGAAGTGACCCTGCTGCAATTCAGACCCGCGTAGCGGTACCCTCCGGGGATCAGGCGGCGAGCGCGGTCGCGGGTGTGGCTCTGCGCAGGGCGATCAGTTCGGCACGGATACGCAAGAGGATTGGTGAGGCGAGGTTGGCGAGACCCGGCCCGCGCATCGCGTCGACGAGGCCAATCGCCTCGTCGATTGCTGATTCGAATCCGGCTTGCCAGGCCCTTTGTTCAGGCGTCATTTCCATTCGTTCCTCGCACGATCCGTACCTGACACGGTTATCGGCAGCTTCGGGGCCCGGGGGTAGCGGCGGGCGCCAAGTATGGCGGTGTCACTACTTCTCCACTCGATAGCCGCCCGGTTGTTGCCGTCAATCTTGGTGCGGACTTTGTTGACACGGTGGAGGCCCCAACTTGGAGTGGCTCAAGCAATTCGCGTGGCAGCGGGAGGAAGATGGCCTGATCGAGCCGGTACAGCTGCTCGCCCGGGAATCGCGGCCGCTCCAACCTCCAACTATCCAGAGGACGCTTGCCTCCGGGATGACCTACGAACTGGCGATGGATTCGTTTTTTGGCGCCTCGCATGCAATGCGCCCGAGTGGTGAGCGCCACACGCATTCATTCCGTGTCCAGGGGACGTTCGTAACGGACAGCGTGGATGACAACGGGATGATCTGCGGGTTCCGGGAAGTTTCGAACATGCTGGAAGCGGAAGCGAAGCGGTATGTCAACCGATTCATCAATGAAGTCGCACCGTTTGACGTAGTGCAACCAACTGGCGAGAACATCGCGACCGTCATCTATAGGAACTTGATGACGGCGCTGACAGAAGAGATGCCCGGCGGCCCCGAACTCACCGGCGTGACGCTCTGGGAGAACCCAACCAGCTCGGTCAGGGTCGGAATGTGGAGGGCAGCGTGAACACGAGACGACAGGTTCTCCTCGGCACCATCCTCGCCGCGGCGACGTTCATCTTCGCCGGACTTCCGCTGCAAACAGCGAACGCCGCGCCAGAACCGAAGAACGTAAACATTCAACTGACGGTGGTGTTGTCGAATGGCGGCTCACCGGAGACCTGGAAGAAGTCGACGCCCCCTGGGCAGTGGACCTTCAGCGTTTCTGAAACGGGGGGCGGCAGTCCAAAAACAACGACCGACGGTAACAGCCTCTCTGTCGCGCCCAGCGACTATCTGATCAGCCTTGCGAGTGGGGCGAGTGGCGCGGTCTACGATTTCATTCTTTCGAGCGCCGGGAACAGCGATTGCACTGGCACCCCCGTGGGCGGCCCTTCGACGCTGACCATCCGGCAGTCGGACTTTGAGGGCAACGCGACCCGCCACGCCTGCGTCTTTATTCGGGAGACGGCGGCGGCCGCTGCCGCGACCGCCAGCCCGACTTCTGCGGCGGCCTCCGTGCCGACCGCAACCCCGACCCCGACCCCGACGGCATCGGCAACACCGGTCGCCACTACCACAGGAAGCCCGACGGCGACCGCATCGCCTTCGGCTGTTGCCACCAACGCGGTAGGGGCAACAGGGGCGGCGTCACCGGTCAGTCCGAGCGAAGGCAAGCTCAAAGTCACTGTGCAGATCTGGGACGGGACCAAGAAGGGAAAGTGGGGGCCGAGTTCGCCGGGCGGCAAGTGGCTCTTCACGCTGAAGGATTCGAGCGGGAACGTGGTGAAGACGTTCACGGATGCAGAGGACCAGGTTTTGCCGACGGCGAGCTATACGATTTCGTTCCAGGGATCGGTTAGCGGTACAAGCACGGCCACGATCGTGGATTTCGTTCTCTCAGCGAATGGCAACAGCCAGTGTCAGGAACCGTCCGGGACCAACACGGTGTTGTCTCTTTCCGCTTCAGACCTGGTGGTAAACGGGACACGGCACTCGTGTGCGTTCATCAACGCGGGAGCTTCGAACACCAGTACTGGCCCAAAAGTGAAGCTCACCAACAGTTTCGTCTCGGCCGGCGAGACGACCGTGAAGTGGAAGGTCGAACCATCGGATGTTCGCGATGTCACCGTTTGGAACCCCGCAGCGGTGGAGTGCGAGGCCTTCAACGGCGCCAGCTGCGGCAACATCGGCAAGGGAGGCTCGGGCACCTTCAGCGCATCCGGTCCGGGACAGTACCTTCTGATAACCCAACCCTACGAGTTGAAGGACGAGCAATGCGAGGTGACGAACGTCGCCGAGTGGATCGAGGGAGATGCTACGACACGTGAGTCTGTGTCAGGAACGTACCAGTGCTCGGGAGCATCGACGATGGGCTGGGGACTGTTCGCACTGTTCGCGGCCGGAGCGATTGGACTCGCTGCGATGGTCCGAAAGAAGTCCAGGTCCTGATGGCCACGATTGCGCTGTTCGTTGCGGGAGCTGCCGGGTGGGCGCTGATTGTCCGTTTCTTCTGGAAGGCGGGCGCATGGTTGCCCTATTTCATCATCGGCGCGGCGGGGTCCGCGTTCCTGATCGTCGTGGGAATGAGAAGTCTGTTCCCCGGCGAGGCGGCATTGCGGACCGCGACAGCGTTCATGGTGAACCAGACAGCCTGGCTCTTCGGGACTCATACGACCGTCACGGCCGCTAGCCCCGGGGATCTGCTGATAGTGGGCGTTCCGCACCACAACGAATGGACGCTGTTGAGCATTGGGATCGAATGTTCGGGGCTGCTTGAAATGGCGACACTCCTTGGCCTTGTCGCGTTCTTCCCTGCGCTTCCGGCCATGAAGCGAATGCGGGTGCTGGTGATAGCGCTCGTGTTGACCTTCCTCGCGAATATCGTGCGCATGCTGGTGATAGTCCTCGCGGTGGCATACGCGGGTCAGTCGGCGCTTGAGGTTTCGCATGTCGTGCTTGGGCGGCTTGTGTTTTTCGTACTGGCGATCGGAATCTACTGGTTTGCGATTACGAAGCCGACTCTTCAGACGGTCTCGGCACGCCTGAAGGAATCGCACTGATGGCCGGCGATAGCTGGCTTTCGGCGCTGGGGTTCTGGGGAGTGTGGCTGCTGGTCCCTATCCTTGTTGATGGATTCCAGGCGTTTCGGTATCTGCTCGCGACAGTGACGGGCCGCGCGAAACGATTGCCTATCCGGCCGGTTTCGAAAGCCCCTCGGGGCAAGTGGCCGCGCGTTACCATTCTGATTCCGGTTTACAACAGTCAGGAAATCCTTGCTGCCTGCATCGATTCGATAAGGCGTCAAAGCTACCCGCACGAACTCATAGAGATCCTTGCCATCGACAACGGTAGTAAGGATGGATCGTTCAAGGTGTTCTGCGA
>JANPDX010000035.1:0-6863 GCA_031431695.1 Dehalococcoidia bacterium | reverse complement strand
GACCACGGCACGGCGACAAAGCGGCAGGCCCGGTGACGCCCGGAGCCGGCCCTCATCCCCTGCCCCTTCTCCCGACTGCGCTGGGAGAAGGGGAACCATGCTGGAGTCGTCAGTCGGTTCCAGACCAAGTGGTCGCTTCATTGACGAAGTTAGCTGCCCATCGGCGCTGCTCCAGAGTGTCGGGTACGTCGCGGCCACGGGCCGCGGTGATTCGCGACCAGGTGTCCGCCACGGGCAAACCCGCGTTTATCAGTAGCGCGGCCGCCAGTGTCGGGCTGCGACCTACGCTCGCCCAACAGTGAACGGCGATCCCCTGGCCGCTGTGGAGGCGTTCGTGCCAGTCTTGGACTGAGGGCCGGGCCCGGTCCATCGGGGCAACCTGGAGGTTCCCAATTGGGAAATGGTGAAACTCAAGTCCGGTAGTGGGACACAGTTCAGGCACGCGTTGCAGTTCCGCTACTACGACTTCTTCAGCCGTGAGGGCGGAGACCAGCACCCCGTAGCCAGCGTCGCGGAGCGCGCGAAGGTCGTCTTCCAGAAACCAGCCAGCGCGGGGCCGGCTACAGACCGCAAGCCGGCCGGGCCAGGGGCCGTCGATAGGCCAGATTTCCACTTTGGCTAAATTCTCGGGATGTCGGCCGCGGGGTCGAGGTCGCGGTAGTAGCAACTGACGTTGCCGGTGTGACATGTGGGGCCGCTCGGGCGAGCACGAACCAGCAGGGAGTTTGCCTCACAATTCTTGTTGATCGACACCAGCTCGAGCGTGCGGCCGCTCGTTGCTCCCTTTTCCCATAGTTCTTTACGCGACCGGCTCCAAAACGTCACGCGCCCGGTGGCATAGGTGTGTGCGAGCGACTCGCGGTTCATCCAGGCGAGGACGAGCACCTCCGCCGAATCGGCGTCCTGGACTACCGCCGGGATCAGGCCTTCGGCATCGAACGAGAGGATGGTTTCTTCGGACACGGTTCGATTGTTTCGTTTCGTCAGCCGGTTTGTCGAACCGGAACGTCTTCGACGGGGCGAATCGGGAGACCAGCGGCGGCAAGGTACTGCTTCACCTCTGCGATGGAATAGGTACCGAAGTGGAAGATGCTCGCCGCAAGGACCGCGTCGGCGCGGCCTTCGGTGAGCGCCTTCACCATGTGCTCGGGGCCGCCCGCACCACCGGAGGCGATCACCGGGACGGTGACGGCGTCGCTCATGGCGCGAAGCATGCCAAGGTCGTAGCCCTTCTGGTGGCCATCCGTGTCCATGCTCGTGACGAGCAATTCGCCAGCGCCGCGGGTGACGGCCTCCATCGCCCATTCGACCGCATCGAGGCCAGTCGGGTTTCGACCCCCGTGTGTGAAGACCTCCCAGCGTGCGGCTTGGCCCGGCACCTTGCGTGCGTCAATCGCGACGACGACGGCCTGGCTGCCAAAGCGGTAGGCGCCCTCGTTGATGAGGTCCGGGGTCTGGATTGCGGACGTGTTGATGCTCACCTTCTCCGCGCCGAGCTCGAGCATCATCTTCATGTCGAGCACTGTCCGGATACCGCCCCCGACGGTGAACGGGATGAATACCTGGTCCGCTGTAGCGGCAACCATGTCGTAAGTGGTCGAACGGTTGTCCGACGACGCTGTTATATCAAGGAAGACCAACTCGTCGGCGCCCTGCTGCTCGTAAACCTTCGCGAGTTCGACCGGGTCGCCGGCATCACGCAGTTCAACGAACGAGATGCCTTTGACAACGCGGCCGTTGTCGACATCGAAACAGGGGATGATCCGGCGTGTGAGCACCTGCCAATTGTCGATTGTCGATTGGTGATTGTCGACTGTGAAATTGAGTGGCTACTCAGTGGCTACGAGTGCCGCGAGAGCGTCCGGGAGGGTGAAGGCGCCTTCGTAGAGAGCCTTGCCGACGATGGAACCCTCGCAGCCGATGGCGGCGAGGCGTATCAGGTGCTCGATCCTTGAGACGCCGCCAGAGGCGACCACGGGGCAACTCAGCCCGGCGACGAGCTCTTCGTAGGCGGCGTAGTTGGGCTCGGTGAGCATCCCGTCGCGGCTAATGTCGGTGAACATGATTCGACGAACGCCCGCCACCGCCATCTCGCGGGCGAGGTCGAAGGCGCGGACGGAGCTGGCCTCCAGCCAGCCATCGGTCTGGACCATGCCTTCGCGGGCGTCGATGGAAACGACCATAGCTTCGGAATAGGCCGCCACGGCCTCGTGAACCAGCCTGGGATTCTTCACCGCCGCACTGCCGAGTTGAACGCGGGCGGCGCCGTACGCGATCGCCTCCGAGACGTGGGCCAGGGTGCGCATCCCGCCAGAAACTTCGACCGGCACCGATACGGCCTCGCAGATGCGGGCCATCACTTCGGATTGGGCCGGCGCTCCGTCTTTTGCGCCATCGAGGTCGACAACATGGATGCGCTGGGCGCCGAGCGCCGCCCAGCGCCGGGCGACCGCAACCGGGTCATCGGAATAGGAGGTTTCCTTTGCGTAGTCGCCCTGGAGCAGGCGGACGCAGCGCCCTCCACGAAGGTCGATCGCGGGGATGACCTCGAAGGTCATGGCGCGGCGGGCGCGAGCAGTGGTTCAGGGATCCCGGTGCGCGCCCAATCGACAAAGTTCCGATAGATGAGAAGGCCGCGTTCGCCGCTCTTCTCGGGGTGGAACTGTGTGGCCACAAGGTAGCCACTGGCAAGCACACTCGGGAACGTCACTCCGTACTCCGTTTCGCCGAGCACCAACTCCCGGTCGGGAGTCGAGGGATGGAAGCTGTGGACAAAGTAAAAGTAGCTACCGGGAGGGACTCCAACCGTGACCGGGTGAGGCCGGATCCACTCGACGGTGTTCCAGCCCATGTGTGGCACTTTCAGGCCCGCGCCGGGGACGAAGCGGCGCACCTCTCCGGGCAGAACCCCAAGACATTCGGTATCGCTTTCTTCGGAACGTTCCAACAGGGCCTGCATTCCCATACACACACCCAGGAACGGCCGCCCGGCGGCGATGTACTCGATGAGCGGTTCTATCAGCCGGCGTTCGCGGAGCTTGAACATCGTATCGGCGGCGGCGCCCACGCCGGGAAGCACGACAGCTCCGGCCCTGTCGATGTCGTTGGGATCAGCGCTCACGAGTGGGGCCGCACCGACGTGTTCGAGTGCTCGAGCGACGCTGCGCAAATTCCCGGCATCGTAGTCAATGACAATCACTGGCCCGCTGTTCATCGAGACATTGTCGATTGGCGCATGGGGATTGTCGATTCGGGAACGTTGGCGAGCGGAGGATTGGAGGGGGCTCACCGGTATACTGCAGCGGAAATGTCCGAACCAGTCCCGGCGAGCCAATACGACGCACGACTTCGCAGTGAAGAACTGCGCTCGGTCATTAATTACCACAACCGCCGGTATTACGAACTCGATGCGCCCGAGATCCCGGACGCTGTTTACGATGAGTTTTTGAACGAGCTCAGGGAGATCGAACGGCGGTACCCGGAACTCATCACTCCAGACTCGCCGACGCAACGCACAGGTGCGGCGCCACTAACCACCTTTGATGTGGTCGTACACAAGGTCCCGCTGCTCAGTCTCTCGAACTGTTTTTCCGAGGACGAGCTCGCGGCCTGGCAGCGTCGCGCGGCGGAACGGCTTGGAAACGAACGATTCGCGGTAACGACCGAACCAAAAATCGACGGTCTGGCGATTTCACTGGTCTACGAGAACGGCAGGTTCGTACAGGGAGCGACCCGAGGGGATGGCCGCCACGGAGAGAACGTCACGGAGAACCTGCGCACGGTCCGCAGCATCCCGAAGACGCTGACCGGCCAGTATCCACGCCAGTTCGAGGTGCGTGGCGAGGTGTACATGTCGCGGAGCGGGTTCGAGCAGATGAACGCGGCGATAGGTGAAGAGAACATCGAACGGGAACGCCAGGGCCGGAAGCCGGCATCGCAGTATGCGAATCCGCGAAATGCGGCGGCAGGTTCGGTGCGGCAGAAAGACCCCTCCGTCACCGCCGGGCGCCCTCTCGCGATGTTCATCTATCAACTCGGGTGGTGTGCCAGTTCGAGACCCGAAAGCCACCACGAGACGCTGCGCTGGCTGGATGCGATGGGCTTCGCAGTTAACCCCGAATCGAGACTGCACGCGGCGGTCCCGGATACGCACGAGCGCATCACCTGGTGGGGCCAGCAGCGCGAACGCCTCGACTATGACATCGACGGCGTTGTCCTGAAGATTGACGACACTCGTGATTGGGAACGCCTCGGGAACGTCGGCAGGGAGCCTCGCTGGGCCACCGCATTCAAGTTTCCACCACAGCAGCGAACCACGCGGTTGAGGGAAATCGCCGTAAACGTGGGCCGGACGGGTGTACTGACTCCGTTCGCCATTCTGGAGCCAGTGGTGATTAGCGGCGCGACAATTTCGATGGCGACGCTGCACAACGAGGGGGACATTCGACGCAAGGACATCCGCCAGGGCGACACGGTGATCGTGCAGCGCGCCGGGGAGGTCATACCGCAGGTAGTAGGCCCGGTGGTGAGCCTGCGCACGGGCGAAGAGCCCGAGTTCTCGATGCCCGTGGCCTGTCCCTCGTGTGGCACGGATATTTCGCGAGACCCGGCCGAAGCCGCGTACTACTGCCCCAATGGCGAGTGCCCGGCACAGGCGGTCCGGTCGCTCGAACACTTTGCCAGCCGTGGCGCAATGGACATCGAAGGCTTCGGTGAACGGTTGGCGTTCACGCTCTTCCAGGCAGGACTGGTGAAGGACCCCGCTGACATCTACGACCTAACCGCGGAACGATTGATGACCCTTCCGGGGATCAAGGACAAGGGCGCGGCCAACCTCTTGAACGCCATCGATGCGAGCAAGCAACGACCGCTCGTAAATGTGCTGCTGGCGCTGGGAATTCGTCACGTTGGATGGGAAACGGCGCAGCTCGTGGCCGAACACATCACGACGCTGGAAGGGTTGCTTTCGGTGAAGGCGGACGAACTGCAACTGATCGAAGGAATCGGCCCGGTGGTGGCGAGCAGCATCTCTTCCTGGGTCGACCGCGAGTCCAATTGTGAACTCGTCAGCCGCCTGATCGGCCATGGGATAAACCCGGTGCATGAAACGAGCGCTGCGGCTGGCGGGGTCCTGGACGGTCTGACCATCGTCGTGACAGGCCGGCTGGAAACGATGTCGCGGAACGAGGCGGAAGACAGAATTCGAGCGGGCGGGGGCAAGGTTGGAAGCGCCGTGACCAAGGGCACGCACTTCCTGGTGGTAGGAGCGGAGGCAGGAACGAAGCTCCAAAAGGCAGAAAAGCTGGGAGTCAAGACGCTGACCGTGGAGCAGTTTGGGATCCTGATTGAGCATGGACCCGGAACATTCGAATCTGCATCAAGCGCTTAGTTAAAGGTGTCGTCCAAACTCCAACCACAAAATATGAATAATTCGCCGGGCCGGGTCATGGCGCGTATACTTGGGGCACTGTCGGCGGTCACGCCGGCAGCCGCTTTGACTACGGCAGGTCCCCGCCTTTGGCGTTTTTCAATCCGCTGAACCGCCTTTTTGGCTTTCTTTCTCACGACATCGCGATCGACCTCGGGACCGCGAACACCCTTGTGATGGTCAAGGGCCGGGGCATCGTTATCGACGAGCCATCGGTCGTCGCTATAGACCGGACGACGAAAAAGATCCTCGCCATCGGGGCCGAAGCGAAGCGAATGGTGGGCCGAACGCCCGCAAACATCATTGCCGTGCGCCCCTTGCGCGACGGCGTCATTTCGGACTTTGAAGTGACGGAAAAGATGCTCAGCTACTTCATCCGGGCAGTACACGACCGCAGTTTCCTGGCGCAGCCGCGGGTGGTGATTGGCATCCCCAGCGGCGTAACCGAGGTGGAAAAGAGGGCCGTCCACGATGCGGCACTCAACGCCGGGGCCCGGAGCTGCTACCTCATCGAAGAGCCGATGGCCGCCGCCATCGGGGCTGGGCTGCCGGTGATGGAGGCCGCCGGCTGCATGATCGTGGACATCGGCGGTGGCACGACGGAGGTCGCGATCATTTCGCTCGGGGGCATGGTTGTGAGCACGTCGATCCGCGTGGCCGGGGACGAGATGGACCAGGACATCATCGCCTACGCGCGGCAGGTGCATAACCTCCTCATTGGCGAGCGGACCGCCGAGGAAATCAAAAAGCTGGCCGGATCGGCGGCGCCGCTGGACCCGGAAGAGACGATTGATATTCGCGGCCGCGACCTTGCCACGGGCCTGCCGAAAGCCGTCGAGGTCAGCACAGTCGAAATTCGGGACGCGCTCGCGGGTTCGATCAGCGCGATTGTGGAGGCCGTGCGATCGTCTATCGAAGTGACGCCCCCGGAGTTGGTGAGCGACCTGATGGCGCACGGAATCGCGCTCGCCGGCGGCGGGGCAATGCTCCGAGGCCTGGATCGGCGCTTGAGCCAGGAAACACGCTTCCCGGTGTACGTCGCCGAGGATCCACTTCTTTGCGTCGTGCGAGGGGCGGGCGAGGTATTAGAAGAGACCGACTTGTTGAATAAGGTGCAGTCCCAATTGGCTTCGCGCAGATCGGGACGCTAGCATCGGGCCGTGGCCCGGGGTGATCACATGCTGATCTTCCAACGGTATTCGTGGTGGGTGGCCTCAATGATCGGCCTGGCGCTGTTGCTGGCGCTGGTCGGGCAAGTTGGTTTGCTCAACCCAATCCAGGGCATCTTTCTGCAGATCACGTCACCCATCGAGAAGGTGCTCAACGGTACGTTCAGGCCAGTGGCGGGACTGCTTTCGGACGCTGGCGACGCCGGTGCCGTGCGGGACGAGAACAATCGCCTGCGGCTCGAAAACGAGGACCTGCGGAACCAGGT
>JANPDX010000034.1:0-6724 GCA_031431695.1 Dehalococcoidia bacterium | reverse complement strand
CATGCTCTACTGGCTGCCCGGCACCGGCGCCTCTTCCGCACGACTGTACTGGGAGAGCTTCGGAAAAGGGGGCGGCTCCGGGCCGATCAAGGTGCCGGTGGGGTGCAGCATCTTCCCGAAGGAGATCTTCCGGGCCTCACGCCGGTGGGCGGAAAAGCGCTTCGACAACATCGTCCACTGGAACGAGTTGGAGAAGGGTGGCCATTTCGCAGCCTTTGAACAGCCCGAGACGTTCGTTGATGAAGTGCGGTCGTGCTTCCGGGGCCTGAGGTAGGGGATTCACCTCTGAGGCACTGAGAGCACGGAGGTTTTGGTAGGGGCCACGGAAGGCGATCGCCCGTCACCAGCCCAGGGCAACGCCGTCCTTGCGGCTTTCGGTCGCGCCGCAGTACACGCCGGATTCGGGGTCGCGCCAGATAGCCTGGTAGCCGCCGTATTGGGCCGGCGGCTGGCGATGCAGGTCATGGCCGCGCCGTTTGAGTTCGTCCGTGACCGATTCCGGCAGGCCGGGTTCGATGCAAAGCCGCCCGCCGTCACGCATAAGGGCTCCGGTAGGCTCGCTGGAGCCGGTGTGGTGGAAGCGGGCGGCATCGCCGGCCTCCTGCAGGTTCATTGCGAAGTCCACCAGGTTCACGACCACCTGTGCATGTCCCTGGGGCTGCATGTCGCCGCCCATCAGGCCGAACGGCCCCAGCGGGACACCGTCCTTCGTCAGGAAGGCCGGGATGATGGTCTGGAACGGCCGCTTGCCCGGTTCGAGGCGGTTCGGATGCGATGGGTCCAGCGCGAACATGTTGCCGCGGTTCTGGAGGCCGATGCCCAGTTCCGGGACGGCGTAACCAGAGCCGAAGCCGGCGTAGTTGCTCTGGATCAACGAGACCATCATCCCGTCGCGGTCGGCGGTGCAGAGGTAGGTGGTTTCCTTGCGGTTCAAAGCAACCGGGTCGCCGTGCCCGACTTCCGTAGCCGCGCGCTGCATGTCGATGAGCTTGGAGCGGCCGTTCGCGTACTCCTTTGAAATCAGTTCGGCGATTGGCACCGCCGCGAACGCGGGGTCGGTGTAAAACCGCGCCCGGTCGGCATAGGCCAGCTTCTTGGCCTCGACGAGGATGTGCCAGAAGTCGGCTGATTCGCGGCCTAACGATGCGAGGTCGAACGTCTCGAGGATGTTCAGCATCTGCAGCGCGGCGATGCCCTGGGTGTTCGGCGGCAGTTCCCAGACGGTGTAGCCGCGATAGTCCGTACTGACCGGTTCGACCCAGGTTGGTTCGTTTTGTTCGAAGTCGATGCCCTCAAAAAAGCCGCCGTGTGCCTTCGAAAAGGCGACAATCGCCTCGGCGAAGCGGCCGGTTCGGGTGAACCCTCGGCCAGACGCGGCTACATCCCTGTACGTTCGCGCGAGCGCCGGGTTCTGGAACATCTCGCCGTCTTTCGGGGCGCGTCCGCCCGGCATGAAGACGTCAGCGAAGCCGGCCTTCTCCTTGTGATTTTCACTGCCCCAATACCACTGGTTCGCAATGATCGGCGAGAGCGGGAAGCCTTCCTCGCCGTAGCGGATGGCCGGTGCGAGCACCTGCTCCAGCGGGAGCCTCCCGTAGCGTTCGTGCAGGGCGAACCAGCCTTCGACCGCGCCGGGCGTCGACCATGCATATGGCGAATGGAGGGGGATTGTCCCCTCGGCGGTGGGTGGGATTTTGTCGATGCTGATCGCCATGGGCGCGCGGCCGCTCGCGTTGAGGCCGGTCAGCCGTGACTGCTTCGGGTCCCAGGTGATGGCGAAGAGGTCGCCGCCGAGGCCGCAGGCGGTCGGCTCCATCAGCCCGAGGCAGGCGTTGGTGGCGATAGCCGCGTCAATCGCGCTACCGCCCGCCTTGAGGATGTCGATCCCTGCGGCCGCAGCGAGCGGCTGCGAGCAGCAGACCATGCCGTTCGACGCCCACGAGGGTGAGCGAGTGGCGGTGCCGCGTCCGGTACCGATGAGGTTCATGGGAGCGGATGCTACAGGATAGGGAAGGCGTAGTCGCGCCCCTTCGTGGGCGCTGGCGGCATGCCGCCCAACGGGTGTTCGCAGCCAGTGCGGATTCGACTTCCACAGCCTTCGGCCCTGATCCTCCGAGATGGCACTGGGCCTCCCGGCCCTAAGCGGCCACAGAGGGCCGCGACTCCTGCTGCTGTCGGGGCACATGCGCGGCCTTCGGCGCCGGCTATCGGGGCATGGCACCGGCCCTCTCGGGCCCAGCGCCCCGGTGGGACGCGGCTACAGGCTCCCCAGCCGCTCTCGCAGTCCCGCGATTTTGTCCTTCGTTTCGCCAAGCGTCGTCTCCATGCCGGCGATGACGTTGGCCGGGGCTTTTGAGCGGAAGGTGTCGTTGGCGAGTTGCTTTTCGAGGCGTTCGGCGTGCGCAGAGGACTCGGTCAGTTCTTTTTCGAGGCGGACGCGTTCGACCGAGGCATCGACTTCCGGCAAGGCAACCGCGACTTCGGTGTCGGCGACGCGACCGTAACCCCATTCTCCCGCGGGCACACCCTGCGTGTGGTCGAGCACCTGGAGATCGACGCGGGAGGTGAAGTTCGTGGCCGCGACAGTCTCGCGGAGGGCAGCGGCGTAGCCATCGGCGCACACGACAACGGTGGGGCGCGCGCCTGCTTCAAGCTTCTTTTCCGTGCGGATGTTGCGGATGGTGCGGTTCACTTCGATGACATGCGCGATGGCCGCTTCTGCTGCCGCATCCTTCCAGTTGCCGCCGCTCTTCGGGAACCAGGCCACGATCAACTGGCTGGCCATGTCGTCGTCGATGCGTTCCTTCAGCGCCTGCCAGAGTTCTTCCGTCACGAACGGCATGAACGGGTGCAACATCCGCAGTCCGTGGTCGAGCACATGCACGAGCACCCTCAGCGGCCGCTCGTCGCCGTCGGTGAGGCGCGGTTTCACCATCTCGATGTACCAGTCGCAGAGCTCTCCGCGGAGGAAATCGTCGAGCTGGCGCGCGCATTCGCCAAGCTGGTAGGCCTTCATCAGCGAATCGACGTCGAGCTCGAGCTGCTCGAGCCGCGAGAGGATCCAGCGGTCCTCGATTGCGTAGGTTTCGCGGTCCAACGGGTGCGGCCGCTTCACGCGGCGGTCACCAAGGCGCATGAGCGCGAAGCGGACGGTGTTCCACATCTTGTTCGCGAAGTTGCGGGACGCCGCCAGACGGTCCTCGCTGTATTTCTGGTCCGCGCCGAGTGCCGCCCCGGTAAGCACCGCGAACCGAAATGCGTCGGCGCCGTAGGTCGAGGCGGCGATGAGCGGATCGACCACGTTGCCGCGCGATTTCGTCATCTTTTCGCCGTTGGCGTCGCGGATAAGGCCATGGAAGAGGACGTGACGGAACGGCATCGAGCGTTCTTCGCCCAGGTGCCGCATGTTGTAGAGGCCGAACATGATCATCCGGGCGCACCAGAAGAACATGATGTCGTAGCCCATCTGCATGTCGGCGGTGGGATAGAAGTAGCGCAGGTCCTCGGAGTCATTGGGCCAGCCGAGGTCGGCATGGGGCGCCAGGCCCGAGCTGAACCAGGTGTCGAGGACGTCTTCGTCCTGGCGAACA
This sequence comes from Dehalococcoidia bacterium, assembly GCA_031431695.1. GTDB lineage: Bacteria > Chloroflexota > Dehalococcoidia > Tepidiformales > Tepidiformaceae > Amarobacter. Next base: position 3,134 of record JANPDX010000034.1, on the reverse strand, counting down.
GCCCCGCCGCACTGCGGGCACTCCTCCGGGTCATCGACCTGGCAGGTGACGTGCTTGTTTTCGCAATACCAGACCGGGATCTGGTGGCCCCACCAGAGCTGGCGGCTGATGCACCAATCCCGGATGTTCTCCATCCAGTTGAGGTACACCTTCTCGAAGCGCTGCGGGACGATGCCGATACGGCCCTCGGTGACCGCGCGGATCGCGTCGCCAGCGAGCGAGTGCCCCGGTTCGTACTCTTTGTTCACGTCGAGCCACCACTGCTCACTCGGGAGCGGTTGGAGCACCGTCTTGCAGCGGCTGCAAACGCCAACGCTGTGGGTGTAGTCCTCGGTGCGTTCCAGGAATCCTTCGTCTTCGAGGTCGCGGAGGATGGCCCCGCGTGCGTCTTCGGCGGACATGCCGGCATAAGGGCCGGCTTCGTCGTTCATGTTCCCTTTAAGGTCGATGGCAACAATGACATCGAGGTCATGGCGGTGGCCTATTTCCCAGTCGTTGGGGTCGTGGCCGGGGGTCACCTTCACAGCGCCGGTGCCGAACTCGGGCTTCACGGCGTCGTCGGCCACCACCGGGATCTCTCGGCCGATGATCGGCAGCATCAGCATCCGGCCGATCTTTTCTTCGTAGCGCTCGTCCGAAGGGTTCACGGCGACGCCGGTGTCGCCGACCATGGTTTCCGGCCGAGTTGTCGCGACTGTAATGGAATCGGGTAGCGGCATGCCGCCCTCGCCGACGATGGGGTAACGGATGAAGTAGAGCTTCGCGGCCATCTCGACGTAATCAACTTCGAGGTCACTGAGGGCCGTTTCGCAGCGCGGGCACCAGTTGATCATGCGCAGGCCGCGGTAGATGAGGCCCTGCTTGTAGAGGTCCACAAATGTGGTGCGGACCGCCTTCACGATCTTTTCATCGAGGGTGAAGGTGTTGCGCGACCAGTCGGCGCTTGCGCCGAGCTTGCGATGCTGGTCGGCGATGCGGCTACGGTACTTGCGTACCCACATCCAGGTGCGTTCCACGAACGCCTCGCGTCCGAGGTCATGGCGCGTCAGTCCCTCTTTTCCCAGCTCACGTTCGATCACGTTCTGAGTCGCGATTCCCGCGTGGTCTTCGCCGGGAAGCCAGAGCGTTGGGTCGCCCTGCATGCGATGCCATCGGACGAGTGCATCGGTGATGGCGTCCTCGAGGCCGTGGCCAAGGTGGAGTTCGCCGGTGACGTTCGGAGGTGGCATCACTATGGTGTAGGGCTCGCGGTCCAGGTCGACCTTCGGCTGGAAGTACCCGGCTTCTTCCCACATCTGGTAGATGCGGCCTTCAACGCTGGCCGGCTCGTAGGCGGGAGGTAAGTTCGAGCCGGGTGTTTGCGTAGCCATCGTGGTCCCCTGGGAGTGGTTCGCTGAAGAGCGGATTGCCAGTGTAGCAAGGGAAGTCGGTTGCAGACGCGACCTCGATTTGGGCACAGCGCCCCCACGACCTGGTGTATCCTCCCGCGAAGCCGTGAGGAGCCTATCCTGCGGGTCGGGAGGGCCATGTGAACGAAGCCCGCTACCGCGAAGCAGAACGCCGCCTCTGGGAGTCTGTTGGCGCGAAGCCAATCGAGCGGCATCTGCACCTGCCCCGCACCGGCGGCTCGGTCAGAGTGCAGGAGGTCGGAGAGGGCCCCGCCGTGGTGTTCATGCATGGTGTCTCCAACGCCGGATCGAGTTGGGCGCCTTTGGTCGCCGGGCTCGCGGGGTTTCGATGCATCCTTTTGGATCGTCCGGGGTGTGGCCTGAGTGAACCGCTTACCAACGGGTTCGAAAACATGGAGAAGTTGGACGCGTTCGCTGACACGCTGATCGTGGACGTACTGGACGCCCTCTTGTTGGCGCGCGCTCATGTCGCCTCCACTTCATATGGCGGCTACTTCGCCCTTCGCGCCGCAGCCGCCCACCCGGAACGAATCGACCGGATCGTGGAGTTCGGCTGGATGTTCGGGGCGCCGAGCGCGCGCTGGCCATTCATCATGCGGTTGGGAGCGGTGCCAGTCGTAGGCCGCCTGGTGGCAAGGATTCCGCCAAATGAACGGGCGGTGAGGATGATCTTTAAGCAGATTGGCCTTGGCCAGGCGCTTAAGGCCGGACGCATTTCTCAAGAGGCGACCGACTGGTTCCTGTCGCTGCTTCGCGATACCGAAACGATGCGCAACGAAATCAAAGCAGCTCCTCGTGTCGTCTTTTTGCGGGCGATGAACGACCGCCTGCTGCTGCCCGCCAGCTTGCTGGCCGGGATACATACATCCGTCCGCTTCCTCTGGGGCGAGGAAGATCCCTTCGGCACTCCGGATATTGCCCGCCAGTTCGTCGAACAACTGCCCCAGGCCGAGCTCGAGTTCATGCCGGGCGCGGGCCACGCGGTCTGGATGGACGATCCTGCCTACGCGGCCGCGACAACGATTCGGTTCTTTAAGCAATGACGGTCTCGCTGGCTCACCCACTGGCCGGTCGGGGGTCCCCCTCAAAGCTCAGTGTCCTCAGAAATGGTCACGACTACCGACTGACCTCGAAGTAACTCTCGGTGAGCCAGTCGAGGACTTGTTGGTCGACGTCCGCCGGGGACGTGATGTTGAGACCATGGCAGGTCCGCGAGGTTTTCGTTTTCACGGTGCGGGCGATGCGAGGGTGTTGGACCAGGCGATTCAGCGCGAAGCTAAGGGCGACCGACTTTGCTTTCGGTCTCAACTCAACAAAGTTGCGCTGGCCTTTGACGAAGATGCCGACGTTCACGGGCTCGACGATCACGGGACCGAGCGACACGAGGTGTTCGCGGACTTTCTCGAAGATTTCGCGCTCGACATCGGGGCGCGCCGCGAAGTACTGACCAATCGAGAGGGCCGGTGCGCAAACATGCGAACGCTGGCGGGCGAATTCCCGGCCGCAGGCGGGGCAACTCCACGGCTGCATCGTGGAATGTTCGCACAAGGGGGGCGAATTAGTGGTACGGGCATGACCGGGCGGGTACGGATTAGCTTGCCCGCAGCAGACGGCGCTGGATTGGGACGGCTGGCCCGGCGAGTTGGTGAAGCTGTGCTACCGGGGCTCGCCACGGGTTGACGTGAACGGACGGCCCCGGATCATCCAGCACCACCCGAATCGCCG
>JANPDX010000033.1:0-11029 GCA_031431695.1 Dehalococcoidia bacterium | reverse complement strand
CCGACGACGTGCCCTCACCCCCTTGCCCCCTCTCCCACTGCGGTGGGAGAGGGGAGTAACTTCGGCGGCAGGAGAAGCAGATGACCGACCTGATCTTCTTGCGCGAGCCGACTGCTGACGATGTGGCGCTGCTCGATGCGTGGGCGGATTCGCTGGAGTTCCGCGGCGAGTTCAACGATTTCGGGTTGCCGCACACTTCGGCGGCGGAGCGAGTGGAGAAGGGCTTCATCGGCGAGACTTCCGGGACGTTGCTGGTCTGTGAAATCGCGGGCGGCAAGCCAGTCGGTTCGATCGACTGGCGGCCATCGATGTATGGGCCGCCGCCGGAATCGATGGCGTTTCAGTTCGGGATCTCGTTGGCGCCGGAAGCCCGGGGCAAGGGGTTCGGGCCGGAGGCAATACGAAAGACCGCGGACTACCTCTTTGAACACACCATGGCGAACCGCGTGGAAGGTTCGTGCGATGTCGAGAACGTCGCGAGTCAGCGGGCGATGGAGAAGGCGGGATTCCGGTACGAGGGGACGATACGGATGTGCCAGTGGCGGCGCGGTGCGTTTCACGACCTGATGTTGTTCGGGCGGATTCGGGGAGACGGGTAAGGGCCCGGGTATGCGCTCACCGCGCACGGGTCTTGAGCCTGTCACTGCTCCGTATGCATTTTGTTCAGGGTCATCCGAGCGCGCGCTTCCGTACGCGCCTCTGACCGGGAGGCTGAGCCCAAGCGCGTGCTTCCGACAGGCTACGGCTGGAGGTACCTGGCCAGGTCTCGCGAGTCGATCGTCGACTCGACGTAGCCGAAGGTTCCGTGTTCGGAGACTTCCCTGGCGGCTTCGATGAGGCCGCTCATCGCGGCACGGTAGAGCGAGGTGGCGAGGCTGATGCGCTTGACGCCTGCCTCGGCCAATTCCGCGACGGTAAATCCGCGGCCGCGGATTCCCTGCATGTAGTTGACCGGCTTCGAGACCGACTGGCAAACGGCGCGGACCGCCGCGAGATCCGGCAGGCCCGGCGCGAAGAGGACATCGGCGCCGGCGGCTTCAAATAACTTTAGGCGGACGATGGTGTCGTCGAGGTCCGGGTTGCCTCGGAGGAAGTTCTCGGTGCGAGCGGTGAGAGTGAAGTGAAATGGGAGCCCTCGCGCGGCCTCGACCGCAGCGGCGACACGGGCGGCGGCTTCGTCGGGGGTGAAGAGAGGCTTTTCAACACTCCCGGTCGCATCTTCGATGGAGCCGCCGATGAGACCAACGGCGGCGGCAAGGCGGGTGGTTTCCGCGACCCCGGCCGGGTCATCGGCGAAGCCCTTTTCGAGGTCGGCGGCCACGGGGAGCTCGCTGGCGGCGATGATTATGCGAGCGTTCTCGAACGATTCCTCGCGCGTGATGCGTCCATCGCGGCGGCCAAGCGCCCCGGCGATGGCTCCACTGGAGGTAGCAAGGGCCTTGAAGCCCATTGCTTCGAGGATTCGGGCGGAGGCGCCATCCCAGGGGTTGGGGAAGATAAAGTGGCCGGGCTCGGTGTGCAGCGCATGGAAGGACTGGGCTTTTTCGAACTGGGTGGGCGGCATTTGATTCCTCGGGGCGGAACGTGTGGGAGACATGATGGGGGATGGGACGAGGCTCGCGCATGAGCCAGTTGGAGGTCGGTGTAGCGACCAATCCGCCCGCACCGCCGTGGCCTGGCATATGCGGTGGGTCGACCAAGCGCGCTTCCGCACGCGCCTCTGGCTTTGGGGACGCGAAACGGGGGAGGCTTTCGCCTCCCCCGTTGGTGGTTCCGGTGAACCGGACTACATGCGCTGGATGATGGTGCTGATGCCCATGCCGGCGCCGATGCACTGGGTCGCGAGGCCGTACTGGCCGCCGCTGCGTCGGAGTTCATGGGCGACCGCGAGGACTAGCCGGGCACCGGTGGCGCCAAGCGGGTGGCCAAGGGCGATCGAGCCGCCATTGACGTTCACGCGGTCCATCGGGATGCCGAGTTCTTTGCAGCTCGGGATGACCTGGGCTGCGAAGGCTTCGTTGAATTCGACGCGGTCGATCTGGTCGGCGGTGATGCCGGCGTGGCGAAGCGCCTTGCGGGTTGAAGGGATGGGGCCGAGGCCCATGACCTGGGGCTTCACTCCGGCGATACCGAAGCCGACGATCCGGGCGAGGGGTTCGAGGCCGAGTTCCATGGCCTTCTTCTCACTCATGATGATCGCGGCGGTGAAGCCGTCGTTGGTGGGGCAGCTGTTGCCTGCGGTGATGCGGATTTCCGTGCCGGTGGGGCTAACCAGACCCTTGATGGCCGGGAGCTGGCCCAGCGTTTCCATGTTCGTGCCGGCGCGAATGCATTCGTCACGGTCGAAGATGATCTTCTTTCCGTACTCGGCCTCGACCCAGTTGCCTTCGGCGTCGAAGACAGGCTCTTCGACTTCGAGGGCGATGATTTCGTCGTTGTAAATGCCCCTGGCGTAGGCATCGACTGCCTTGCGGTGGCTATCGACGGCGAACTGGTCCATTTCTTCGCGAGTAAGGCCATAGACCTCGGCGACGTTCTGGGCGGTCTGGGTCATCGAGAGGATGGGTGAGTAGTCGAGGATTTCGTCCTGGAACGGCACCGAGAAGTCTTCGAAGTGGTTGCGGGCAAGGTTGCGCTGGACGCCGTTCTGTTCGAGGCGCTTCTTGTTGAAGTCAGTGATGCGGGTGGCCGTGCCGCGAGCGCCGCCACCAAGGGTGCGGCCCATGCGCTCGGCGCCGATGGCAATGCCGGCTTCGGTGGCGCCGACCATGATCGACTGTGCGATGCGATGGAGCGTTTCCATGCTGGAACCGCACTGGCGATTGCTATCGACGGCGGAGATTTCCGCCGGGAGGCCCGCGAGGCGCGCGATCGTGTCGGCGCCGATACCAGCGAGTTCGCCGGCGCCGCCGACGTTACCCATGGCGATGTCTTCGATCATGGCCGGGTCGATCTTTGGGTTGCGCTCGAGGAGCGCGCGGATGACTTGTGCGCCCACCTCGTCGAGACGAGTGGCGACGAGTTTGCCACGTCCGCCGCGGCTGAAGGCCGAGCGGGCGCCGTCGACGATAACAGCGTTCTGAAGTTGCATGTGTTTTCCTTTTGTTTGAGCTGTCCGAACTATGGCGAGCGATGCCCGCAACGGCAGGCATGGTAGCGGATTCTGAGCCGTTTGCGAATCACCTGTACGACGGAGGGCCGTGAGACGGCCATCCTCGCACCCGGTTAGTATCGTGCGGCGCCTCCATGCGGGGCTCGAAAGACACTCTCCGGGGACATTACCTCATGCCGATCACCCGCCTCCTGGTCGCCAATCGCGGCGAAATTGCCATTCGTATCATGCGCTCGGCCGCTGCGCGCGGAATAGAAACAGTCGCGGTCTATTCGGAAGATGACGCCACTTCGCTGCACACACGGCGCGCGGACGAGGCGCATCCGCTGAGTGGAATCGGCGCGCGGGCGTACCTTGATATCGAGCAGGTGATCGGCCTGGTGAAGCAGACCGGATGCGACGCGATTCACCCGGGCTACGGCTTCCTTGCGGAAAATGCCGCGTTTGCACGGCGGTGTGCGGAAGCGGGAATCCGGTTCGTTGGGCCTTCGCCCGAGGTGCTGGACCTGTTCGGGAACAAGGGCGAGGCACGCGCCTTCGCGAAACGCCTGAACGTCCCCGTTTTGGCCGGGACGGAAGGGCCGACGAGCCTCGAAGACGCCCAGTCCTTCATGGCGTCGCTCGGCGAAGGGGCGGCAGTGATGGTCAAGGCGATCGCCGGTGGAGGCGGGCGCGGGATGCGCATGGTCGAGCGGCCAGGGGACCTCGAACCGCTGTACCAACGGTGCCAGTCGGAAGCCGCTTCGGCGTTCGGCAACGGCGATGTGTATGTGGAGCAACTTATCCGGCACGCCCGGCACATCGAGGTGCAGGTGGCGGGCGACGGCAGCGGCGAGGCCATTCACCTGTGGGAGCGGGAGTGTTCGCTACAACGGCGTAACCAGAAACTCGTGGAGATCGCGCCAGCGCCGGGACTCGACGCCGGGGTCCGCGAGCGGTTGCTGGCTACCGCGGCGCGGATGGCGGGCGAGGCGCGGTTCGACAACATCGGGACGTTCGAGTTTCTTGTCGATGCGGACGCTTCGGGGCAGTTCGCATTCATCGAAGCGAACCCCCGACTGCAAGTCGAGCACACGGTCACCGAGACGGTAACCAGCATCGACCTGGTCGACCTCCAACTGTCGCTGGCAGAGGGCGCGTCGCTCCGGAGCCTCGGGCTTACCCAGGACCAGGTGCCGGCGCCGCGCGGGTCATCGATTCAGCTACGCATCAACCTGGAAACGATGGCGCCCGACGGTTCGACGCGGCCCGGTGGCGGGACAATTACCGCCTTCGAGGTGCCTTCCGGGCCCGGGATACGGGTGGATACCTTCGGTTACAGCGGTTACACCACGAGCCCGAACTTCGATTCGTTGCTGGCCAAGCTGATCGTGTCCTCGCCGTCCACAGACTTTGGGCAGCTTGCGGAGCGGGCCTACCGGGCGCTCTCGGAGTTTCGAATTGAAGGCGTCCAATCGAACGTAAGTTTTCTGCAGGGATTGCTGCGCCACCCCAAGGTCGTTGCGAACCACATCTACACGCGCTTCATCGACGACCACGCCGCCGAACTGACGGCGGCGGCCGACCATCCGCGCCGCTACTTCGAAGCCGCACCGGTTGTCCCGGCGGCGGCGCAGGCAACGCTCGCGCGGGCAGGAGCGGCAATCAATTCGAGCGACCCGCTGGCGGTTCTGGCACACGGCAAGGTGGATGCGCCAGTGCCGGTGAAGGCGGGACCACCTGAAACGTCCGACGCTCCCGGCATACTGACCGTACGGGCGCCGATGCAAGGCACGGTGGTTGCGATCAACGTGGCCGAAGGCGACCTTGTGCGGCCCGGCCAGCAGGTGCTTGTCCTCGAAGCGATGAAGATGGAGCACGTCATCACCGCGGAGGCGGGCGGCAAGGTGCGCGGCATCGCCGTACAACCGGGCATGGCGGTGTTTGAAGGCACGGCGCTGGTGTTGCTCGACCTGGAGGATGTCGGCGTCGGAGCAGTGGTTGAGGATGTCGCGGTCGACCTCGACCGGATCCGCCCAGACCTCGCGGAAGTGTTCGAGCGCCATGCCTACAGTTTCGACAAGAATCGCCCGGCTGCGGTCGCGAGGCGGCGTAAGACGGGTCAGCGGACGGCCCGCGAGAACGTCGATGACATCTGCGACCCGGGCACATTCATTGAGTACGGCGCGCTCGCGCTGGCCGGGCAACGCAGGCGGCGGGAGATGCAGGACCTCATCGAGAACACTCCCGGCGACGGCGTTATCAGCGGCATCGGCAGCGTGAACGGGACGCTGTTCCCGGAGGACAAAGCCCGAACCATCTTGATGTCGTACGACTACACAGTGCTGGCGGGCACACAGGGCATGCAGAACCATCGCAAGAAGGACCGCCTGTTTGAACTTGCCGAAGAGTTGCGGCTGCCCGTGGTCTTCTTCGCGGAGGGTGGCGGGGGCCGGCCGGGCGACACCGACGGTTCCGGAGTCGCGGGCCTGGACTGCCTGGCGTTCGCGTATTGGGGAGGGCTGAGCGGGCTGGTGCCACTCGTGGGGATTACCTCTGGCCGTTGCTTCGCGGGCAACGCGGCAATCCTGGGCTGTTGCGACGTAGTCATCGCGACGGAAGGCTCGAACATCGGCATGGGCGGCCCGGCAATGATCGAAGGCGGCGGCCTCGGTGTATTCCGGCCTGAAGAAGTCGGGCCGCTCGATGTCCAGGTCGCCAATGGGGTTGTCGATGTCGCGGTGAAGGACGAAGCCGAAGCGGTCGCGGTGGCGAAGAAGTATCTCTCCTACTTCCAGGGGGCCGTCGCGCACTGGGAGTGCGCCGATCAACGCTTGCTGCGCTCGGTGATCCCCGAGAACCGCCTGCGTATTTATGACGTGCGCGACGTGATAAGGACGATGGCCGATACGGGTTCGGTGCTCGAACTGCGGCGCGGGTTCGGACACGGGATGGTGACTGCGTTCGCGCGTATCGAAGGGCGGCCCGTGGGGATCATCGCGAACAACCCGAGCCACCTCGCCGGCGCCATCGACCCACCGGGCGCGGACAAGGCGTCGCGCTTCATGCAGCTCTGCGACGCGTTCGACATCCCGATTGTCTTCCTGTGCGATACGCCGGGAATCATGGTGGGGCCGGAGATAGAGAAGCAGGCCCTGGTGCGGCACGCCTCCCGGATGTTCGTTACCGGGGCGAGCCTGACCGTGCCGTTCATGACGATTGTGCTGCGCAAGGGGTACGGATTGGGCGCGCAAGCGATGGCGGGCGGCAGCTTCAAAGCGCCGCTGTTCTGCATCAGCTGGCCGACGGGCGAGTTCGGCGGCATGGGCCTTGAAGGGGCGGTCAAGCTGGGTTACCGGAACGAACTGGCAGCCATCGAAGACCCCACCGAACGCAAGCGCACGTTCGATGAAATGGTCGACCGCATGTACCGCCACGGGAAGGCGGTGAACATGGCCTCGCACTTCGAAATAGACGACGTTATCGACCCACTGGAGTCGCGTTTCTGGATTTCGAGGGCGCTCAAATCCGCGCCGCCGGTAGCGGCTCGCACCGGGAAGAAACGGCCTATGGTCGATACCTGGTGACCAAATTAGGGATTGCGGCTTTCCTCCGTCCGTCCTACCGTCCCGTGTGGGCGGGTGGGTAGGCGCATGCGAATTTCGGTGCTCGGGAACAGCGACACGAATGGGCAAAACTTGGCTGACCGGAGCCAGTCGTGGCCCGTGTTGATCCAGGAGCGCCTTTCGGCGGAGCTTGGGCGCGAGGTCACGGTGGATAGCTGGCGGTTCGCGCCCTACCGGCCAGACGCTGTCGGCTTTGCGATGGGGCTCGTTCGCGAGGCACAACCCGACGTTGTGATTTACACGCTGGCCACATTCTGGTGCGCATTCACCACGGTACACTCGCGAATCGAACAGCGTTTTGGACAACGCGCGGCGCGGCTTGCCGCGCGGGCGGAACGGTCGTATGTGCGCCGATTCGAGCACCCCGCGGGCGAAGACAAGCCATCCCGGCCGAAGATAACGAAGCGCCTCGCCCGGCGGGTAATCGGAGCCGCCCCCGTGATGACGTTCGACCGGTACATCAGCACGGTTTCCGAAGTGATTCGCGAACTCGCCCGCATGGAAAACACGCAGGTACTGGTGATGGCCGACCACCACTTCAATGTAGCCGCACGGCAAACGATGCCGAACCTGGAGCGGACGATCGCCAGGATCGAGGGCATGGTCAAGGCGATGGTGTTGGAACGCCGGCTGCTCTGGGGGAGCGTCGAAGAAGCTATCCGGGTTGGGGGAGGCAGGGACGAGATAATCATGTCCGACTGCGTCCACATGAACGCGGAAGGGCATGAGCGGATGGCGAACGCGCTGGTGCCGGTGCTGCGGTCGCTTGCCGTCGTGGTTTAAGAGAAGTTCCCGAACGCAGAGGCGCCGAGTCATCGGGGTCTGCGTAGACTCGCGAAAACCCGAGCCGAGGCTACCGACCAAGGAGGCCCCGCGGTTACAAACGAGGCCCTTTCGGCGTTCCTTTCGGGCCGGATCTGACCAGGTGCCCAACTCGGTGGGTACCGCGGTGTAAAACCGGCGTAAACGGGAGACATAGGGGCGAAACCTGTATGAATACAGGGAGGATTCCCTACGCCCAGAGTGCGGGCGGGGTTGCTTCCCCCCGAAAACCGGGTGGTATGCTGTTGTTTGGTGCTTGCGGGGGCCCTCCGAACCGCTCGGTAGGGTGGCACTGGGTTCGGCTCCCCGCGACCATTCCTGGAACCAAAGGACGGTCTCTTTTGGCCGAAACCCTCCAGGTTGGCCAGTTCGCTATCGTCGATGGCGAGCCGGTTGACCGGGGACCGAACGCCGGAGTCTTTCACGGCCGGGGTCCCACTGACGACCGCGCTGAGCTTTTCACCCTCGCGGAGGGCACGACGCCCGCTGGCGAGGCATTCGCGGGCCATGTGATCGCGGCCGTGGGACACGCCTTTGGGACGCTGGATATCAGTCTGACCGGGTCGCTTCAGCGGCTTTTCGTTGAGGCCGAACGCTCGCTGCAGGATTGGAACCGCAAGAGCATCGCGCAGCACCGAGTCTCCATTGGACTGACCGCGTTCGGGCGGCGGGGCGAGCAGGCGGTGCTCGCGCAAGCAGGGCCGTCGGTCGCCTATCACCTGCACGAAGGAACAGTGACCCGCCACTCCACTGAAGGCCGTTGCGCCGCGGCGATTGGAGCGGGACCAATTGAGCCCCGGCTGACGCGCTTGCCATTTGGTGATGGCGACCGTTTGCTGATGGTTTCGAGCGTCGCCCTCAGCGAGCTTGACGCCGACGTGATCGAGGGGATTCTTCAACTGCCCGCGGACCAGGTGCTCCCCGACCTCTACCGGCGAGTGCAACAGTTACGGCAGGTCACCGTCGTGCTCGTAACGGGTCCGTCCGGGGCCGGTACCTCGTTCGACGACGTTATCGACGCGGACGACGATGAATTGGTGATTGACGCCACGGGGGCTGGCCGCGGCGAGGCCGCTGGGACCTACCAGCCGAGCCTCTTTATCGATGATGAGGCTGACTCGATCGTTCGGGACGCCCGGGCACAGCTCCTGGAAGTCACTCCACGACGCGGCATCAACGCCGTCGTGCCAACGTTTATCATTGAGGCGCCGGCGCCTCTGCTACGCGCGACCGGCGACTCAAGCGCATCGCTGAACCGGATGGCGGCCGAAGGGCAAGTACGCGCGGCAAAGTCGCAAGCAGCAGTCACAACGCTCGTTCCGGCGGGGCCGCAGGCTATTCATCGGCCGGCGTGGCGCTCTCCGGAAGGCCCGGCCGCTCACGCAGTGACGAGTACGGGCGTGATCGACGCAGCCCAAAACGCCACCAGCAATGGCAACGGCAAATCGCGTAAGGCACAGAGCTTCTCGCGAGGGCTAGTTTCCAATGGTCCGCCGCCACCCCGGCCCGCGATGCTGGCGGATGACATTCCCTTCGTGGATGACATGGCAGCGGGCCTGCGCGCACGGAACGTACGGACGTCTTCGCTGGCGGAAACCCTCGCCAGCGAGACGGGCACGGCCATGGCGGGCGGTTCGCCGCTGATCCGGCCCCGAACATCAATGGGGGGCCGCTGGAAAGGTGGCCACTCGTTTGGCGGCAGGAATTCGATCAGCGGTCAGTTGCCGCCGACGTGGATGGTCATCATGGGCGCGCTCGCGGTCCTCATCGTGCTGGCGGCTGTCCTCACCATTCCCCGGATGCTGGACAACACCGACGAGGCCCGGGTTCAGTCGCTTATCACGGGCGCCCAGCAACGCATCACGGCTTCAACATCGAAACCGGATGCGGGCGAAAAGCGGCGGATGCTTTCCGAAGCCCAGGCGATGCTGCTGGAAGCGCGCGACCTCGAAGGCGGATCGGCCCAGGCTGACCAGTTAATCAGCCAGGTCGCGGCCGCGTTGACCGTAATCGACAACGTGAAGGCGCCCCAATCGGTGGACCGAATTGCGACGCTTGAACAGTTCGGCGCCAGGCCGGTTGCCGTTTCGCGGATGGCCGTTGGCGCGGAGGCCGCGTTCCTCCTGGACGTGAACTCTTCGCAGGTGGTGCGCGTGCCCCTGAACGGCTCGGAGCCGGCGAGCGTATTCGTCGAGAACAAAGACCTGAAGCAGGGCAAGCCGGTAGCCATAGCGCAACTCGATCAGAGCGACCTCGGCGGGCCGGTTTTGCTGGTGGCGGACATTTCGAACCGGCTGTGGGCGTACTCGACGGCCGGGGGAGTAAGGGCCGTGGCGTTCGCGCCGCCGGCAAACCTGACAATCAGCGATATCGCCGTGTTCGGGCGCGACCTTTACATCCTCGATGCGAGCCAGGCGACGATTTACCGGTTCCTGCAGACATCGGAAGGGTTCCCGAATGCACCACTGAAAGCGATGACGAGCAGCGAACTTTCCGGTGCGCGGCGGGTCATGGTCGATGGCGAGTTCATCACCTCGGATGCGAACGGGACGATTCACAGGTTCATCAATGGCCAGGTGGCGTTGACGTTTTCCCAGGCGGGGATCGATAAGCGGCTTGTCGCTCCCGAAACGGCGCAACCGCTCGGGAAGAATGAGGTTGCCCTGCTGGACGCCGCGAACGATCGGATCGTGATACTGCGGCGCGACGGTGGATTCGACCGCCAGTACAAGCACAAGGACTTCGCCGGTGCGAGCGCGTTCGCCATTCGCGATGGTGAGGTGTACATCTACAGCGGAGCCCTCCTGCGCCGCGTTGTGTTGTAAACCACGACAATCGACGAAAATCAGGGGAATAGGTAGCTGACGGCCACGGTTCGCGCGTGGCATACTAAACCTATCGTGACGCAACTACACGTAGGCAAAATGACAACTTTAGGAACTTCCACGCCCGCACTGACCTTGTGCGCTCCCAGCAGCCATCGAATGGCACGCTGGGCGTTCATGGTGCTTGGCTCGGTGCTGGTGGGTGTCGGACTGGTGGGGCTATTCCTGCCGCTTCTCCCTTCGACGGTATTCTTTCTGCTCGCCCTTGGTTGCTACGGCAAGAGTTCGCCAGCGGCATACCAGTGGATGACATCAAATCGGCTTTTCGGGCGGCATCTTCGCGAGTATCGCGAAGAAAAGGGCGCTACCGTCGGCGCGAAGATCGCGTCGATTGCCAGCCTGTGGATCGGCATTGGGGTCAGCGCCTACCTGGTCGATACGATCTGGGTAACCGCGATACTCGTGGTGGTCGCGGCTGCGGTGAGCGCTCACCTGGTGATGTTGAAGACCGTCCGCTCCTAGCTTTCAGGGCGCGCTGACGCCAGCCTGCCGCAGAGCAGCGCGAATCAGTTCGAGCGATTCGTGCGCCATCCAGGCTTGTCCGCCCACACCCTGGTGAAGGCCATCGGCGTGCCCGTCCATGCCTTCGGGGTGGGTCTCCCATT
>JANPDX010000032.1:0-3339 GCA_031431695.1 Dehalococcoidia bacterium | reverse complement strand
TCTCTTGCCAACTTCCCCCGCGAAAGTTAGATTCGGCGTTGGATCTGGTACGCGTTCGCGCGGCGCATCGCGCACATAGCACTCGGGCCCTCCGAGCCGTTTCCAAGTACATCCACCACGGGAGCACCTCGATGACCACCACCCAGGCAACGAACAACCTCGGCTTCGACCCCGCCGCGCTCCGTGAGAAGTACCGCCAGGAGCGAGACAAGCGAGTCCGGATCGATGGCAACGCCCAATACAAAGAAGTCGCCGGAGACTTGACCCGCTTCGCCGAAGACCCCTACACCGAGCCCGATTCACGCCAGGCCGTGACTGACGACGTCGATGTCCTGGTCATCGGCGGCGGATTCGGGGGGCTCCTCGCGGGCGCCCGTTTGCGCCAGGCCGGCGTGAAGAACATGCGGATCATCGAAAAAGGCGGCGATTTCGGCGGCACCTGGTACTGGAACCGTTACCCCGGCGCCCAGTGCGATATCGAAGCCTACATCTACCTGCCCCTCCTCGAAGAGGTCGGCTACGTCCCTACCGAACGCTACGCCCGGGCCCCTGAAATCATGGAGTACAGCCGCAAAATCGGCCGCAAGTTCGAGCTTTACGATGGCGCCCTCTTCCAGACAGAAGTCACCGAAATGCGCTGGGACGAACCGACCCTCCGCTGGATCATCTCCACCGATCGCGGCGACCAGATCCGGGCACGCTTCGTTGCAATGTCGAATGGCCCCTTGAACCGCCCCAAGCTCCCGGCGATCGATGGCATCGACACATTCCAGGGCCACACCTTCCATACCAGCCGCTGGGATTATGACTACACCGGCGGCAATGCCTACGGGAATCTCGAGGGCCTTCGCGACAAGCGCGTCGGCATCATCGGCACAGGCGCTACCGCCGTGCAGTGCGTCCCGTTCCTCGGCGAAGCGGCGAAAGAGCTCTACGTCTTCCAGCGCACCCCGTCCTCGGTCGATTTCCGCGGCAACCGCCCGACAGACCCGGAGTGGGCCGCCTCGCTGGAGCCCGGCTGGCAGAAAAACCGCATGGACAACTTCAACGTCCTTCTTGCCGGGGGGCACGAAGAAGTCGACCTCGTGGCCGACGGCTGGACCGACATCTTCCGCAACCTCCGGAACGTTTCACCCCACCTCGCGGGCGAAGGGCAGAAGTCCCCGGAAGTATTCGCCGAAGCCCTCGAACTGGCCGACTTCCAGAAGATGGAACAGGTGCGCGCCCGCGTCGATTCACTTGTCGCGGACCCGGCGACGGCCGAAGCGCTCAAGCCCTACTACCGCCAGTTCTGCAAGCGGCCCACGTTTAACGACGAATACCTCCAGACCTTCAATCGCCCCAACGTCACCCTCGTCGATACCAGGGGCCTCGGAATCGACCGCGTGACCGAAAACTCGGTCTTTTTCGATGGCGTCGAATACGAAGTCGATTGCCTGATCTTCGCCACCGGCTTCGAAGTCGGGACTGGCTACACTCGCCGCGCTGGCTACGACGTCATCGGCCGAAACGGTGTCAGCCTCTCCGAAAAGTGGGCCGACGAACTCAAAACCCTGCACGGGTTCTACAGCAGCGGCTTCCCGAACTGCTTCTTCATGGGCCTCACCCAGGGCGCCCTGACGGCAAACTTCACGCACATGCTCGGAGAACAGAGCAACCACATCGCCTACGTCGTCCGGCACGCGATGGAGACCGAAGTGCGCACCTTCGAAGTATCGGAGCAGGCGGAGACAGACTGGGTGGACACGATTCATCGGTCAGCGATGAACAATCAACAGTTCCAGATCGATTGCACGCCCGGCTACTACAACAACGAGGGCAAGCCAGGCCCTGGCGAAGGCTTCCTTGGCGGCCAATACGGCGGCGGCCCGGTCGAATTCTTCCAAATCCTTGCCGACTGGCGCGCCGAAGGCAGCCTCAAGGGGTTGGAGATCGCCTGAGACTCGATACGTCGTCCGGTGGTGACGTCTACATCACCTGGAACGGTCGTGAGTCATCGGACCTTCAACTCGGCGCCTTCAAGTCGCATATTCTCCCACTCAGGTGGTGAGATCTCGGCGAGTTGCCGGGCGCTCTTGCCTCCGCGATCAGGTTGCGGGGTGTTGTTCCAGATGTTGCTCGCGAGCCCGGCAAGTTCGTTCGCCAGTTCCTCGCTCGAAACATGCTCAGCGAGGTCCATCACATCCTGGAAAAACGCCATCGCCCGGTAATCGGGGAAGTGCTTCCGGACGCGCGCCGACCACGTGCCGGGGCTCGCAATCAGACGCGGCTCATCGTGCGCGTAAGCCCACGCCCTCATCCTCCTTGCAGCGGCGGCGAGGCTTGAATCCGTGGGCAAGGGGGTTGCGGGTCGCTCTTCCCCTGAACTCCGGTTCTGCAAGAGTCGTTCTGTATCGATCGGGTCTGCATCGGCCGAGGTCAGGCTGGCCACGGAATCCGGGCCGATTGTCAACGGCATGCTCACCCAGCCCGGCCCCGGCAGCCAGTACTGGGCCCGCGGCGGAATCAGGTGCGCCGCGACAATTCCCGCTTTCGCGAGTTCCCTCGCCCAGCTGGAACTACGAACCTCGAATTCGCGACCGCCAGCCGAGAGGTAGACGCTTCGATCGAATTTGCTCCGCACCGAAGCAAATACATAGACCGCGGACCTAACCGCCGTAAGTGCCTCGGCTCGATCCGGTCCAGCGTAAAGTTCGAAGGCCCCGCGTTCAGCCGGGGTCTCCCCCGACGGCAGGCGAAAGGTGAACATGAAATAGCCCAAGAACCGGCGCTCGCGGGTGTTGAGACCCTCCGTGCCCTGCATGTAGTCAACGGGTCTCGGGTCATCGACGCCGAAGAACTCGTCCCATGCCTGTTCACGGATAGGAGCAAGTTGTGGCGTCTGCCAGCACCAGGCTCCTAGCTCTTCGATGGTCGCCTGGGTTATCGCCACGAAAAATGTTCCGGTCGGTGGAATTGAGGAAACCTGGTGGGCTGCACCCTCGAATAGTACAACCGTACGGGGAGACTATATTTGGGGTGTGTTTATGTCATCATGCGGCGCCCGATGACTGACCGGGGCCCGCGACGGGGCCAGTTTCTGCGGACGGGGTAAATCGGACCTTCGCTCGCTATCATTCGATGCGATGACATCGAAACGCGGGCGCCCTCCTCATCCGGACCCGCTTACCCCAGCTGAGGCGAAAGTGCTCGCTCTGATTCGCGACGGGCTTCAAAACTCCGAAATAGCGATTAGGCTCGGCGTGTCGATCAACACGGTGCGGTTCCACGTTTCGAACCTGCTCGCTAAGTCCGGCTCACCCGATCGAGTCTTGCTTCGGAATTGGGAGCCAGGCCCCG
>JANPDX010000031.1:0-5189 GCA_031431695.1 Dehalococcoidia bacterium | reverse complement strand
GACGGCATCACGGTGCTCAACCGCAACGACCATGAGCGCGTCAAAATACTGGCTCCAGACGGCGAGTTCGCGCGTATGCGCTCCCGCGTAAATCTCCGAGACCGAGATGGCGCTGGTCATCAGTTCGTCGTCATTCGCAATGGCGGCACGAAGCCAGTTCAGGACTCTCTGTTCGTTCCTCACCCAGTGGATGTGGACGGTGGAATCCAGCAAGTATCGCGTCAATCGACGGACCCGTCGCCCTGCTCTTCTTTCAGCGTTAGAGCAGGCGTGCGCTGCCATCCGGAAGCCCGCAGCTCGCGAACCCAATTGTTGGCGTCTTGGGCCGTGGCCCATTCGGGATGGTCTTCTGCCGTGACGAAACCAGCGTACGTGTTGACTACTCCAAGCAGTCTCTGGTTCTTCAACCATCGCTCGAGGATCTCGCCCAACTTCTCGCTCTGCTTCCGTTCGCCTGCGACTCGATCGAACTCCTCGGCAACATCGCGCCGGAGAATGAAGTGCTTGCGTATCATGTCGGTCATAAAACCCACTCCAGTGGGATTAAGATACCATGCGAGAGTGGCAGGGCGGGGGCGTCTTCCGAGAACAGCTCCACCGATAAGCGGCAACCTAGGCGCGATGACCGGCTGGTGGATGCTCGAAGGTGATCGTCAAAATGGTCGATGGTGGGCGAAGCCCCCGCAGGATTCTGAGGCTCTTCGGCAACACTTGGCTGCGCCCCAGCGAGAACGACTGCGCCGTTCCGAATTGATTTAGAAGATGGGATGTGTCGCGTACCATCCTTCACGCCATCCCGATGAACTCCAGTTCTTTGAGCGTGCACGGCAACTGGGGCTCTACCGGTCCTGACTTTCGACGGTGCTTGCCTCTCCCATGCGCAATCGTTGTTCCCAACCCTCAAGGCGCGCGCAACTCCCCCGTTCCCCCCAAACTCGATTGACAACCTCCTCGGGATCACGAACGATCTGAGCGCCGGCTATCCGCAAGGAAGTCGAGCTTGAATGGCCTGGTCTCAACCATCGTCCGCCTGGACCCGAGTGGCCGGTACGGATAAGGCAAGAGAGCAAACGACGGCGCTAATTAGCGCTGGCGTCGCCTCCCCTCCCGTGCCCCGCTCAATCGAAGCGGGGTTTGTTGTTTCCGGGGCACGCACAGGGGCTAAGGCTGCAATGCGAACGATGATGTCCGGGAAGATCCACCGGGCCACCGTCACCGAAGCGAACCTTGATTACGAAGGTTCCGTCACCCTGGACCCGGACCTCATGGACGCGGCCGGGATCCTCCCATACGAGCAGGTAGCGATCGTTGATGTCACCAACGGCGCACGCCTGGAGACGTACGCAATCAAGGGCTCTCGCGGTTCCGGCGAAGTCTGCATCAACGGCGCGGCGGCACACCTCTGCCATCGCGGGGACACCGTGATCATCATCGCGTACCAACAGGTCACCGAAGAGGAAGCGCTCCGCCTGGAGCCCCGCAAAGTCTTCGTCGACGATCGGAACCAGATCAAGACCGTGGAGGCCGGGGACGGCTTCGCGGCGCGGCATCCTCACCCCCCGAGTAGGGATTCTGCCTCTCCCAAGCTTGGGAGAGGGGGAGACGCAGCCACTCCGTGGCGGCCAGAACCGTCGATGACCGGAAGCCTTTAAGGATCGCAGGAGGGATCGCAATGGGACGCATGTCTATCCATCAACTCAAACAATTCAAGGCCGAAGGCCGGCGGTTCGCCATGATCACCGCCTACGACTACCCGATGGCGCGGCTGGTCGAACAGGCTGGCATCCCAATTATCCTCGTCGGGGACTCGCTCGGTTGCGTCGTGCTGGGCTACGAAAGCACGGTACCGGTGACCATGGACGATATCGTCTACCACACCCGCGCCGTCGTCCGCGCCACGAGCAAGGCGATAGTGGTGGCCGATATGCCGTTCATGAGCTACCAGGCGAACGCCGACGAAGCGGTACGCAATGCCGGCAGGCTGCTACAGGAAGGCGGCGCGACCGCGGTGAAGCTCGAAGGCGGCAGTCACCTCGCTCCGCTCGTGCATCGCATGGTCGAAAGTGGCATCCCGGTGATGGGGCACTTGGGCCTGACGCCCCAATCCGTCAACCAGTTCGGCGGCCACAAGGTCCAGGGCAAGACCCCGGCCGCCGCCGCCAAACTGATCAACGATGCCCGTGCCCTCGAAGACGCGGGGGCGTTTGCCGTCGTCCTCGAGACCATCCCGGCGCCGCTTTCGCGCATGGTCAGCGAACGTCTGACGATCCCGACCATCGGCATCGGCGCTGGCCCCCACTGCGACGGCCAGGTACAGGTGCTTCACGACATGCTCGGCATTTACGATGACCGCCGCCCGCTGAAGCACGCGAAGCGCTACGCCTTGCTCGGCGAAACGATCCGTGATGCTGTCCGGGATTATATTGGTGAGGTCGAAGACTCACGCTTCCCGACGAAGGACCACTCTTTCGAAATGGACGAAGCGACGATGTCCGAACTCGCCGCGGTTTAACCACGTGAACAGCGCCGGGGAACGGCCCGGCCCGGCCCGGCCAAGCCCTGCCAGGCAGGGTCGAAATGTTGGAGGTCTTGATGTCACAGCTACCCAACGACCTGAGGGATGCACGGTTCTTGCTGGATCAGGACACGCGCCCGGCGAACTCCGTGCCTCCCGCTATCCTCACGAACGCCTCGGCGATGCGCCGCTGGCGGGCAGCCAACAGCGGGAGCGTCGGCTTCGTCCCGACGATGGGCTATCTGCACGAAGGCCACCTTGAATTGGTGCGCCGGTCGATCGAAGAGAACTTGCAAACGGTTGTCAGCATCTTCGTGAACCCGACCCAGTTCGGGCCGAACGAGGATTTCTCGCGCTATCCACGCGACGAAGTGCGTGATTTGGCGCTGCTCAGCGCCGTGGGTGTGGATGCCGTGTACCTCCCATGGGCGGCGGAAATGTATCCCGAGGGGTACCAGACGTATGTGGATGTCGAACGAGTGACCCAGCCGCTGGAAGGGGTCGTGCGGCCGGGCCATTTTCGCGGTGTGACAACGGTTGTCCTCAAGCTGTTCAACGCGGTTGGCGCGGACCGGGCGTACTTCGGCCGGAAAGATGCGCAGCAACTTCGGGTTGTCCAGCGGATGGCCCGGGACCTGGATATGGGCACCGAAGTGGTGGCGTGCGACATCGTCCGCGAGCCCGATGGGTTGGCCATGAGTTCACGCAATGTGTATCTCTCGACGGAGGAGCGGGTGGCCGCGACAGTGCTCAAGCGCTCGCTCGACCAGGCGCGAACGGTGTGGAACGGAGGCGAACGCGACGCCGACAAGTTGCGTGAGGGGGTGCGAGAGATGGTAGCGCTGGAACCCCTCGGCGAACTGGACTATGTGTCGCTGGCGGACGACGTTTCGCTCGAAGAGATTGAAGGGACGGCCAGCGCGCCCGCGTTGCTTTCGCTCGTCGTGACCTTCGGCAAGACGCGGCTGCTAGACAACGTCGAACTGTCCTGACAGCCGTGTTGACTCGGGTGGTAACGTTCGCATGAGCGGTATATGGGGGACCACCATGGGTGAAAAAGAGACAGCGACTTCCGGGGAAGCCGAGAGATTGCAGAAACAGAAGACCAAATCCAACCAGAGCAACGACCGCACGGGCACGGAGATTGGCGATCCGCTCGACCCGGATTCGGATGACGATAGAGTTGGCGGTTCGGACCCGGCAATTTCCGCGGAAGCTCA
The DNA here is from genome assembly GCA_031431695.1 of Dehalococcoidia bacterium. Lineage (GTDB taxonomy): Bacteria > Chloroflexota > Dehalococcoidia > Tepidiformales > Tepidiformaceae > Amarobacter. Next base: position 1,454 of record JANPDX010000031.1, on the reverse strand, counting down.
GCAGGTGCTGAAGAACAAGACGAAATCCAACCAGAGCAACGACCGTACTGGCACGGAGACTGGCGGTACGCTCGATCCGGATTCGGATGACGATGGAGTTGGCGGCGATTCGGACCCGGGAATTTCCGCGGAACCTCAGCAGGTGCAGAAGGCTAAGACGAAATCCAACCAGAGCAATGATCGGATCGACCCCGATTCGGACGGCGATGAGCTCGATCCAGCGATCAACAACACCAAATCCAACATTAAGAACCTGACCGACGATGGTGGCGGCTCGGCCGCGAAACTTGCACCGGAACGGCCGGTTCGGTCGGAGATCGCTGTCGGCGACGAGGGCGTCCCCGCCGACAAGCCGACGCCAAAGAGCAAATAGGCTCGTATGACGCGCACTGTCCACGCCGGGAACGCTGGTCTTTCGACCACCGTGGGTGTGGCACGCTTCGTTGGCATCGAGCAGGAGTTCGAGGTCTGGCGTGGGGGCGAGCGGGTCAACTTCCGGGAAATAATCCACACGCTCCCGCTTGATGGACTGAGGCTCGACCCCGGTGACATGAACGCCTACCGGCTTCGCAGCGGTATGGTCATCACGTGCGACGAGGCTGAGGCGGAGGCGGCCTGCCCGCCGATAGCTGTCGAGCCGGGGTTCGCGATGGCCGGAATGCAGTGGGCGGCGGCTGGACGGCGATCGCTTGATTCGGCTCTCCCGGCGGGGTTTTCGCTGCGCGGCTATTCCACCCATATAAGCGTGTCGCTGCCTGGCCCGCCCGATTCCGCCTTTGCGGAGGCGTACGCGCGAAGCTTTGGGGCGGCCTTCGGTCTGATAGTGGAGCGTCCCGAATCGCTCGGCATCTATGTCCGCCCGCGGCCGGACCGAATCGAGCTCTGCGGCGAGTTCGTTGAGGGCAACCGCCTGGGCGCCGCCCTGGCGTTTGCGGCTGGCACGGTACGAGCGGCCGCCTGTGGCAATCTGGCGCCAACGCTGGACCTTGTGCTCTCTCCCTGTGTCGAACGCTTCGGCTATCGCGTGCAGCGGACGGCGTCCGGCTTCGATGCGTACAGGGCGGGCCGGGGCGCTCAGTTCGCGCGGGCGGGTGGTGGCTATCGGTCGGCGCAATCCGTCCTGGGTACGGCATTGGCGAAGACGCGCATGGGACTCCGCGGTCTCAGTTGTCCGGCTGACCTCAGCCATCTTGCGGGCATGATTGCCGGACGTTCTCCCCTTGGGGTGGAAGTAAGCGGCGACGAAGCGGGCGCCGTTCACGGTGACCCGGCCAGGTCGCCATTTGGCCGCGCCACGGACCACTGGCAGGCTGGCCAGTCCCGGGTGGAGCCGTTGATTGCCACATGGGCGTTTTCTGTCTTCCGCGTTGGAACGGCAGGCGAAACCCGCTACGCACTTGTGCCTGGCAACGGCCTGGCCCAGTTCGCAGCCGCACTCGACAAGGACACATCCG
>JANPDX010000030.1:0-1646 GCA_031431695.1 Dehalococcoidia bacterium | reverse complement strand
CGCCGCGTGCTCTCCAAAGAGCAAATCATCGACCACGTTTGGAACTATGACTTCGACGGCGATGCGAGGATTGTGGAGACGTATATCAGCTACCTTCGCAGGAAGGTTGATACCGCGGACGCCCCACTGATTCATACTATCCGCGGCTTTGGCTACTCGTTGAGGACGGCGCGCAATTGAGATCGATTTCCCTCCGGACGCGCCTCGTACTTGGGCTTCTTGCCGTGGTCGCCGTTGGCCTCGGTACGGCGGAAGTCGCCACCTACTACTCCGTTCGTTCGTTCATGCTCAACCGCGTCGATGAACAGGTTGATGCTGCTCGCGGACCGGCCGCGGTTAGCCTCCTTCTCGAAGACAGCGTCCGTGGAGGCCCGGGCAACGGCCAGAGGCGCACTGCCACCGACCCGGCAACCGGGCAGATCGCGACCGGGAATGGCGAACCTTCCCAGGGCAACGGCAGCGCCGGGCGCGGCGGCCCGCCCCCGGGCGCGCCGCAAAACTTCTCGGCGCGCATCCCGCCGGGTACGTACGCCGAGGTTCGCTTCACCGATCCGACGGTGCCTGATCGAGCTACTTCATTTGGATTCGAAGACGACCACCCGATTCCCCGGCTCGCGGAAGATGTGGGAGTGGGCCTGGCCGAAGGCGTTCGTCTTATTGTTCCCGCGATCAACGGGTCACAGCGATTCCGCGTGAGCGTGAATGCCCTCCCGGATGGGACGGGGGTACTGCTTGTGGCCGTCCCAATGACTGAGTTCGACAAGACGATGGAGCGGCTGCAGGTGGTCGGCGTGGTGGCTACCCTTGGTGTCCTTGTCGCCGTCGCGGCCCTCGCTTTCTGGCTCGTACGGATCGGACTCAAGCCCCTCGACGATTTCGCGGCCACCGCCGCCTCTGTCGCGGCCGGAGACATGAGTCAACGCATGTCGGTCGCCACCTCCGGCGCCGAAATTCGGCGCCTTGGCAACGCCATGAACGAGATGCTTGATAACCTCGATGATGCATTCCAGAGACGAGAGAAGTCGGAGTTGCAGTTGCGACGCTTTCTCGCAGATGCCTCCCACGAACTGCGCACTCCGCTGACCTCCATCCGGGGATATGCGGAACTCTTCGGTCGCGGCGCGAGTACCCGGCCAGACGATCTCGCGAAAGTAATGGGCCGAATCACGCAGCAATCCGAACGCATGAGTCTGATCGTCGAAGACCTCCTGCTACTGGCTCGGCTCGACCAAGACCGGCCACTGGCGAACGAACCGGTCGACCTCCAGGACATTGCCCGCGAGGTAGTCGAGGAGGCGCGTGACCGCCAGCCCTCGCGCCGCATCGCCTTACGCACGGAGGGCCTGGCCGAAGTCACCGGCGATGCGAGCCGCCTCTACCAGGTGGTGAACAACCTCGTCTCTAACGCTTTGGCTCATACGCCAGATTCGGCCGATGTTGAGGTCGCGGTTCGTTCGGTGGACCAGACCGTTGTGCTCGAGGTCAACGATTCCGGTCCGGGGATTGCCGTCGAGGACCAGGAGCACGTCTTCGAGCCGTTCTTCCGTTCCTCGGCTGGCCGGACGAGAAAAGACGGTGGTTCCGGACTCGGACTTGCCATTGTGCGCGCGATCGTTGAGGCCCACGCAGGGTCCGTATCCGTCGGG
>JANPDX010000029.1:0-4454 GCA_031431695.1 Dehalococcoidia bacterium | reverse complement strand
GGCTGCGGCGCGGGCGCTGAAGTCAGTGCAGGAGGACGTCCCGGGCCGTGTTGTGTTCCTGTTCCAGCACGCCGAGGAGTTCCCTCCCGGTGGCGCGATCGAGATGATCGAAGCGGGCTGCCTGGACGGTGTCGATGCGGTGTTCGGACTGCACCAGACGCCACGATTCGACGCCGGGACGCTCCAATCCGCGCCCGGACCGAGGCTTGCGTCGTCTGACTCATTTCGGATCGAGGTGACCGGCAAGGGCGCGCACGCGGCCCAGCCGCATCGCTCCGTCGATCCTATTCAAATGGCGGCGGAACTTGTTTCGTCCCTCCACCAGATCGTCAGCAGGAGGATTGACCCGCTGGAGCCGGCGGTAGTCACCATCGGCACACTTCAGGCGGGGACCAAAAACAACGTAATTCCGGACTCAGCAAACATGACAGGCACAGTGCGCGCATTCAGCGAGGACGTGCGCAAGACGTTAGAACGAGAAATCGAAGCCGTGACAAAGGGTGTGACAGGTGCCTGGGGTGGCAGCTACACGATGGAGTACGTCCATGGCCACCCGGTGACGATAAACGACCCGGGAATGAGTGAATTGGCCGCGCGAGCAGCGGATCGGGTGTTGGGCGCGGATTCAGTCTACCGTGACAGGCCCGCGGGAATGGCCGCTGAGGACTTCTCCCGATACCTCCAGAAGGTGCCGGGCGCTTTTGCGTTTCTCGGGTCCGGGAAGGCCGGAACCGACGTTGACAGTCGACCGGTGGGCCACACTACCGGGTTCATGATGGAAGAGGACGCGTTGCCGGTCGGGCTCGCGTGGTACCTCAGCCTGGTGCATTCCTTCGATGAATTGTGCGCGGAGATGGGAATCCAGAAACCGTAACGAGGCGGCCGGTTTGACCGTCACCCGCCGACGCGGCCACGATTGGCGAACGACGTGACCGAGCCCGAACACCCACGCCACGATCCCTGGCAGGCCCTTCGCGAGCCGAACTTCTCGACCTTCGTGGTGGGGCGGCTGGCATCGACGATCGCGATGACTCTGCTGAACGCCTCGATCGCGTGGCAGGTCTACGAGATCTCAGGGTCTCCGTTCCAGTTGGCGATGTTGGGTCTGGCGCGGTTCGTGCCATCGTTGGGGCTAAGCCTCGTTGGGGGAGCGTTCGCGGACAGCCACGACCGGCGCAAGATTGTGATGGTCGCTCAGACGGCCCCGTTGTTGTGTTCGAGCGCGTTGTTCATTGCCACCATCAACGATTCGACGAACCTGCCGTTGTTCTACGGGTTAGTGCTGCTGACGGCCCTGGCAGCTGCCTTCGAGAATCCCGCCCGGCAGGCGCTGCTGCCGCAAGTGGTGAGCAAGCCTGCGTTCCAGAACGCGATCGTCGTCAGTTCGACCGTTCAGTCGCTGGGCTTCGTCACCGGGCCGGCGGTCGGCGGTCTGCTGATTGGCTTCTACGGCGTGGACGCTTCGTACGCGGCACACATGGCACTGGTTCTGATTTCGCTGGCTGGCCTCGTGGTGTTGCGCACCCGGCCAGCCGAAGGCCCAAGGCGAGCGGTGAGCTTCGCCGCAATCAAGGAGGGTGTGCAGTTCGTCAGGCATCGCCAGGTGCTGCTGGGCGCGATGACGTTGGACATGTTCGCTGTGATCTTCGGGGGCGCGACCGCGCTCCTCCCGGTAGTCGCGAAGGACATCCTTGAGGTTGGGCCGAAGGGCTACGGCGTGCTTTCGGCGTCACTGGAAGGTGGCGCTCTGCTGATGGCTCTCGCACTGGTGGTCTTCCCACCGATTCGGCAGGCTGGTCGCGCGATGCTCATAACCGTCGCGCTTTTCGGACTCGGGACGATCGTGTTCGGGCTTTCGCGGAACATCTATCTGTCGGTCGCGACCTACATGTTCATCGGCATGGCGGACCAGGTGAGCGTTGTCGTCCGCCAAACTGCCGTGCAACTCAGCACGCCGGACGAACTCCGCGGGCGGGTTAGCAGCGTGAACATGCTGTTCATCGGCGCTTCGAACCAGCTCGGCGCGGTCGAATCGGGCCTGGTGGCAGCCGTCACGAATGCGACATTCGCTATCGTCAGCGGAGGTGTGGGGTGCCTGGCTGTGGTCGGCATCGTCTGGGCGAAGATGCCGGAGTTGCGGACATATCGAATAACTCCGCACACCGGATCGCCCACGCCGACGCTCTCCCCCAACCCCTCTCCGACTGCGGTGGGCGAGGGGAGGGACTGAACGACACCGTCGATAAATTACAAAATCGCGCGCAACTGTCCGAAACCCGTAAGAGTTCCTGAATCAGACGAAGATCACTCCCTCGCCGACTTTCACGACACCGCCCCCTACGTGGACTGACGTCAGCGCGCCCGGCGCACCCGCAACATCGATGTTGATGTCGCTGGTGCGGCCCATTTCGTAGCCCTGTTGGAGGCGGATTCGGCCCGGCGGTAACGCACCCTGGTTGACGAGGTAGCCACCGAGGGGGCCCGCGGCGCTGCCTGTCGCCGGGTCTTCGAGCACCGACCCGTTCACGAGGAAGAACATCCGGCCGCGCACGTCGCTCGAGGAATCCCCCTCCATGGAGAAAACGAAGACTGCCTTGTGGAAGGCGTCACCAAAATACTCGGCCATTGCGGCGGCGCTCGGACGGGCGGCGGAAACGTCGGCTCGGCCGCGAACGGGGATGTAGAAGTAGTCCACCCCGGCGCCGCCGTTGAGCAGCGGTAGCAGGGGGTGAATCGCTGACGCGTCGAGTGAAACCAGTGCAGCGGCGGATTCCGGAGAAGCCGTTGCTTCCCAGAACTCCGGGATACGCTGCTGCATGGTCGCGGAGCCGGAGATGCCGTCGCCCGGTTCGACCGTGACCGGGGTTGGTCCGACACCAAGTTCGAACACGAGGCTGGTTTTGCCGCGTTCGCTGCCGAGAACGAAGCCCGTGCCGACCGTCGGGTGGCCGGCCATCGGCAACTCTGAGCCGGGGGTGAAGATCCGGACGCGGGCGTCGTTGGCCGGGTCTTCAGGTGGGAAAACGAAGGTGCTTTCGGAGAAGTTCATTTCGCTCGCGATGGTTTGCATCTGGGAGTCGCTGAGTGCGAGCGCGTCGGTGAAGACGGCGAGCTGGTTGCCCCCGAAGGGCACACTGGTGAAGACATCGACCTGAACGAAGCGAAACGCTGTCATAGCCTCGAGTGTAGATGGATCGGAGCCGAACGAGACGAACCGCTCCGGGGCGATATACTTACGCCATGACCACCATCGAACCCATTGAGGGGCCGGTTTCGCTTCTCGTTGTTTCTGACTTCATCTGACCGTGGTGCTATATCGGCCTCGTCGAGGTCGAACGATTGCAGCGCGAGTACGACGTCGAGGTGCGCTGGGCGCCGTATCTGCTCGACCCATCGATTCCGCAAGAAGGCAAACCGAGGAAGCCCCAGACCCGTCCCGACGATCCACCGACGCAGATCGAGTCGCGGGGAGCCGACGGCGGTCTGACATTCCGGCGCGGGCGAACGTGGACTTCGAATTCACACCTGGCGCTCGAGGCAGCGGAGTACGCAGCCGAGACACCGCACGCGATGGCATTCCACCGGGCGATGTTCAAGGCCTATTTCGATGACCTTGAGGAGATTGGCGACCCCGAGGTGATTGTGCGCGTCGGCGAATCGGCCGGTCTCGACGGTACGGAGCTACGCGAGGTGCTCGAATCGAGACGCTATCGCGAGCAGGTCGATGACGGGGTCCGTTGGGCGCGCGAAGTGGGCGTCAGCGGCGTGCCGACATTTGTGTTCGAGGACAAGTGGGCGGTCGTCGGGGCGCAGGACTACCCGGTTTTCGAATCGCTCGTGCGGAAGCTGGGCAAGGAACCGAAGTAGCCCCTCATCATTCTCCTGACCCTCAACCTCCCAGCGGCCGGTCTGCGGGGTCCGGGCGGGTGGGTGGCGACTTCGTGTTTCCCCGCGGCCGAGCGAGGGCTTCCTCCCGCGCCGCTGAGGTTCATTCGAACTCTGGCGTTTTATAAAACGGGAAGAGGTCGGGGAGTTGTGTAGCGACGCTCATGGAGAAGTTCGGCTTGCGCTTTTCGAGGAACGAAGCGACACCCTCCTTCACGTCGGCAGTCTGTCCCATTTGGAGGATGCCGCGCGAATCAGCCATGTGAGCCTGCATCGGGTGGTCGGCGACGAGGCCGCGCCACATGAGCTGGCGGCAGAGCGCGACGGAGACGGGTGCGGTGTTGTCGGCGATTTCGCGGGCGATGGCGTTGGCTGCGGGGAGCAGGTCCTGGTGGGCGTGGACGCTGCGCACGAGGCCGCCGGCAAGGGCCTCCTGGGCATTGAAGATACGGGCAGTGGAGACCCACTCCATCGCCTGGGCGATGCCGACGATGCGCGGCAGGAACCAGGAACTGCACGCTTCCGGGACGATGCCTCGTTTGGCGAAGACAAAGCCCATGCGGGCGTTC
>JANPDX010000028.1:0-5493 GCA_031431695.1 Dehalococcoidia bacterium | reverse complement strand
CCCCGACCAGGGCATTGCCGAAACGCTCGAACTCGCGCGCCTTTGCGACGCACTTGGCTACCATCGCTACTGGCTTTCGGAACACAACGGCGCCGGCCTTGCCTACGCCTCTCCGGAGATCCTGATCGGCCAAATCGCTGGCCAGACGCGCCAAATCCGCGTCGGCTCGGGCGGCGTGATGCTGACGCATTACGCGCCGCTCAAGGTGGCCGAACAGTTCCGCATGCTCGAAACGCTGTTTCCTGGCCGCATCGACCTCGGCGTCGGCCGCGCCCCCGGAAGCGACACGAAGACGGCGCGCGCCCTCGCCGACGGCCACGCCATGACCGCTATCGACCGCTATCCGGAGCAGTTGATGGACCTCTACGGATTCATGTCGGGCAGCCTCCCCGCCGAACACCCCTACCACGGCATCAAAGCGCAGCCGACGGGCGAAAGCCTCCCCGAGATGTGGCTCCTTGGGTCCAGCCGTGAAAGCGCCCGCTTCGCTGCCGAACTCGGTTGGGCCTTCTGCTTCGCCCACTTCATTAGTCCGGAAGGTCCGGAATCTGTCCTACGTGAGTACGAAGCGGCCTTCCGGCCATCGCCGTTCCTGAAGGAACCCAGGACTGCCATGGGTGTCTCGGTTACCTGTGCCGAGACCTTCGAACGGGCCGAGTACCTGAGCTGGAGCCGCTGGGGCTCACGCGTTGTCACGCGCGCTCGCGGGCAGCAGGGTTCGGGAATCATCACGCCCGAAGAAGCCATGGCAATCGATTACACTGAGCCGGAACTAGATTACCTCGCCTCCCTGCGCCAGACCTACATCCACGGCGATCCCGGAACCGTCCGCGCCCGCCTCGAAGACCTCGCCGCCCAGTACGGCACGAACGAACTCGTCCTCGTGACGATCACGTACGACTTCGAAGCGCGAAAACAATCATACCGGCTGCTGGCGAAGGAATTCGGACTGCCGAAGCCAGGCGAGTAGAACCGCGCGCGGCAGCAAGCGGACGGTGAATCCCGCGAGCTATTGCGGGCGAGGTGTCGCCATCCGGCGCCACTAACCGTCAGTTTCCCCGGCGCGCACCCGCGAACAATCCCGAAGCGTGTAGTCCTTGGCGTGTTCGTGCGGGACGGAGCCATCCGGCATCACGATTCGATGGAGTGTGCCGATGTGCCGCAGGTTGGTAGTCCTCAGCGCGACAATGAACGAAATGCCCCCTGCGTACCGCGGATTCGTCGCGGGCGTTCCTTCGACAATCTCGAGAAAGATCCCTGCTGCGACCTTCGCGGGCATACCGGCCTCTTCCCACAAGGTATCGAATTCTGGTCGTGGTATCATCGGAACCATGGAACTCATTCCAATTCAGAAGGTGACGCTGGAGCTAATTCGCGAGCGAATGAGATTAGCCTTAGAGCCGCGTTTCACGCCAGACATCGTCGCGGACTTCGTGGCGTCAGTGGATTGGTCAGGCAACCTCACCGGGTCGCCGATAGAGCAGCTTCTTTGGCGCCTCTCGCACTGGGAGACGGAGTTCGCCGAAAACGACCTCTCCGAAGCCGAGTACAAAGACCGGCTTCGCTCTGTCCTCTCCGGCGCCTACCCGGTCGCGGTTTAGTCGATTCCGGCCGTCTGACCGCCGACACCCGAACTCGCGTATTCTCTTCAGCACACCACTCAGGACGTTACCCATGGAATACCGCTCGCTCGGCCGGACCGGCCTCAAGGTCAGTTCGCTCTGTCTCGGATGCATGATGTTCGGCGGAAAAACCACCCCCGCCGACTCCGCTGCCATCATCGACCGCTCGATCGATGCCGGGATCAACTTCATCGACACCGCCAATGTTTACAACGCTGGCCGCAGCGAAGAAGCCACCGGCGCTGCCCTCAAGAACAACGGCAAACGCAACCAGGTCGTCCTCGCCACCAAGGTTCACGGGAAGATGGGCGAAGGCGTGAACGACATGAACAACACGCGCCGCCACATCATCGAATCCGTCGAGTCCAGCCTCCGCCGCCTCGGCACCGACTGGATCGACCTCTATCAGATCCATCGCCCGCAGTCGGACATGGCCATCGACGAAACCCTCCGCGCGCTCGATGACCTCGTTCGCTCGGGCAAGGTGCGCTATCTCGGAGCGAGCACCTTCGCCGCATGGCAGCTGCTCGAATCGCTCTGGGTTTCGAAGGAGTACGGGCTGAATCGATTCGTCTGCGAACAGCCGCCCTACAACCTGCTCGACCGCCGAATCGAACGCGAACTCCTGCCAATGGCACAGAGCTACGGCATCGGCGTTATCCCCTGGAGTCCACTTGCGGGAGGCCTCCTCACCGGCAAGTACAGCCGCAACGAGCCGCCGCCTGAGGACAGCCGCTACGCCAACAGCAGCGCGAACCCGATGTACCGCCGCCGCATGAACGACAACATCTGGGACGTTATCGAAGGGCTCGAAGAGATCGCGCGGGCCAAGTCCGTCACGCTTTCACAGTTCTCCCTCGCCTGGTGCATGCAGGCGCCGGGCGTGACCAGCCCGATCATTGGCCCGCGTACGATGGAGCAGTTCGAAGACAATCTCCTCGCCGCCGAAGTTACGTTCACGCCCGACGAACTCAAGGCCATCGACCGCATCATCCGCCCCGGCACGAACGTCAGCCCCTACTATGAAGCCGACTGGGGTGTCTCCCAATACAAGTGGTAAAGTACCGCCAGTTGGCGCTACGCACGTCCCCGTGATATCCCTCGGCTTTGTCGCTATTGACCATCTCGCACACGTTGCATCGGAGATGTCTGGTCTGCGCAACGGATGAGGGTCCCTGGACGGCAGGTGACCCGATGGAATTTTGATCTGTAATTACGCACGTTTTCGGGAGTGTTACACTCGCGATCATGGAAGACACTACGACTCCTCGGAAGAATTCGCCGCACAAGCCCAATTCACTCCACATCTTCAGGCTCGGTGTGGTTTTCGCGATCGCGGCAGTCGTGATAGGAATGTTCAGCTTGGCGCCGCAGCAGGCGAGCGCCGCGGCCGTCGCCGCGCAATGCAACGACGAAATGAACGGCGGCGGCACCGAGGTGGCATGCACCGTCACCGTGGTGAATTACCTGACGGCAGCCGGAGCGCTGGCCGCGTCACCTGCCTCGACGTTGACGATGACGAGATGTGTCGGAGCGACCGGTCCGGTCAGCACACTGACCTGTGCGACTACCGTGTCCACGTTGAGTGAACCTGTTGCGAGCGTGCGGCAGTGCAACGGGTCCGGTAATGGTGGCGGTGGCGCGGTCGTTTGCACCGTTACGGTCTCGAACCACTTCACCGGAAGCCCGGCGGTCGTAACAGCCGCGAAGATTTACCAGTGCATTGGCTCAGTCATCACGGGGACCGGGGCTCCGGGCACCTGCACGCCGGCCAATACGGCCGGAATCACTTCGGTTCCGGCAGCCACCGTTGGCCAGTGCAACGGGTCCGGTAACGGCGGCACGAGCGTTGGGTTCATCTGCTCCGTATCCGGTTCGTCCACGATGACCGCCACCTTCCCTCTGAATGTTGATCAGTGCAACGGCTCCGGAAACGGCGGCGGCGCACTCGTAACTTGCCAGGCTTCTGTTACGAACCAGGTGCTTCCAGCCACAGCGACAGCTACAGCCTCGGCCTCATCGACGGCGACGGCGACCGCTTCGGCGTCACCTTCATCGTCTCCAACTGGCACCACGACCGGAACGCCACCTGTCACATCCACGGTCGCTACTCCGTCGCCAACCGTTCCTGTGGCGACTTCCACGCCGGTGCTCTCAACCCCGACGAAGACGCCTGTGGGAGCTTCGCCTTCGGTGGCGCCGGCTCCACCCGCCACCGGGAATACCGATGTCGCCGGCGGCGCCGGTAGTTCGTGGGGAGCCAGCTGGGCATTCGGCCTCGGCGCGTTCTTCGTGGCCCTGATCGGGTATGCATTCATCTCCAGGAGAATCGCACACCGCTAGACCAAACGACCGACCGCTCGGGACGGCTGGAGAGTGGTGCCGTCCCGAGCGGCGTCAAGCCGCTCCGTTTGACACCCCTATCCGCGCCGCGATAGCGTCCCCCCACGTTCGAGCACCGACACGGAGGGGTTCCCTTGAGAGAAATGACCGGCGGCGAAGCCGTCTACGAAACGCTGCGCGCGCTCGGTGTCGAGCACGTGTTCGGCATCGTCAGCGTCCACAACATCCCCATTTACGACGCGATTCACCGGGGCGGCGGCATCGAGGCTATTGCCGTGCGCCACGAACAGGGCGCCGTCCACGCCGCCGACGGCTACGCCCGCGCCACGGGCAAGCTCGGAGTTGCCATAACGAGCACGGGGCCTGGCGTCACCAACGGCATGACCGGCCTTTTCGAGGCCGGGTTCGCATCCAGCCGGGTGATGATGATCTGCGGCCAGATCGACTCCGTGTACTACGGCAAGGGCAAGGGCTTCCTCCACGAAGCCGAATCCCAGCTCCCAATGCTGCGTTCCATCACCGGCCGCACCGAAAGCGTCCGCCGCCCCGAAGAGATTGGCGAAGCCGTCTTCCGCGTCGCCCAGGACATCAATAGCGGCCGGCCTCGGCCTGGCGCAGTCGAAATCCCGGTCGATTTCCAATACGCCCGCGCCGAAATCGACATCCCACACGTCGAAGCCTGGCCGCGAAAAGCCCCCGAGCGCGACGCAATCGCCAGGGCCGTCGATGCCATCAAGGGCGCGTCGAAGGCCGTGATCTGGGCCGGCGGCGGCGTCCTCACCGCGGGCGCCGAAGCCGAACTGGCACAGCTCGCCGAAGCCCTCGGCGCGCCCGTCTTCACCTCCGGCAACGGACGCGGCAGCCTTCCCGAAGACCACCCGCTCTGCATAGGCCCGCTCACCGCGCAGGCCGGTGTGGGTGAAACCCTCGAACAGGCTGACGTCGTCATCGCCGTTGGCACCCGATTCCAGGCCGGCCAGACGCGCAACTGGGCGCTCCCGCTCGGCGGCAAACTCATCCACATCGATGCCGACCCGGGTGTCATCGGCCGCAACTACCGCGCCGACTTCCCCGTCGTCTGCGACGCCCGTCTGGGCCTTGCCGCCCTTTTGAAGGGCCTTGGCAACGCGAAAAGTGAACCATCGTTCCTCGCGCGCGCCCAGGAACTGCGCGACGCCACCCGCCACCAAATCCGCACCGAAATCGGCCCGGACTATTCCTCGATCATGGACACGATGCGCGAACTGCTCCCTCGCGACGGCAACGTCGTCCGCGACGCCACCGTCCCCGCCTACCTCTGGGGCAACCGCCTCATGCCAATTCTCTCACCACGAACCTCGATGAACCCGACCTCCGCCGCCATTGGCCCCGCGCTGCCGCTCGCCATCGGCGCGGCCATCGGCAACGGCAAAAAGACGGCAGTCATCCAGGGTGACGGCGGCTTCATGCTCAACATCGCTGAACTCGCGACGGCCGTGCAGTACAACGTCCCGGTGGTCACATGCGTGTTCAACGACAAGGGCTACGG